>BADC01000618.1 GCA_000333435.1 Corynebacterium-like bacterium B27
CGCGGGCCGAGCGGTGTGCCGTCGTCGAGGGTGACGACCCCCGAGGCGACCACGGCGCTCATGACGTTGGACGTGCCGATGAATTTGGCGACGTACTGGGAGAGCGGCCGGTCGTAGATCTCTGCCGGAGCGCCGATCTGCTCGAAGCGGCCGCTGCGCATGACCGCGATGCGGTCGGACATCGCGAGCGCCTCTTCCTGGTCGTGCGTGACGTAGATGAAGGTGATGCCGACCTCGCGCTGGATGCGCTTCAACTCCGACTGCATCTGCCGGCGCAACTGCAGGTCGAGTGCGCCGAGCGGCTCGTCGAGGAGCAGGAGTTTGGGCATGTTGACGAGCGCCCGGGCGAGTGCCACGCGCTGACGCTGGCCGCCCGAGAGGTCGGCGGGCTTGGCGCGCGCCCGGTCGGCGAGAGCGACCATCTCGAGGGCGTCGCCCACCCGTCTGGCGATCTCGTTCTTCGGCACGCGCTTCCGCTTCAGGCCGAAGGCGACGTTGTCGGCGACGTTGAGGTGCCCGAACAGCGCGTAGGACTGGAACACCGTGTTGACGTCCCGTCGGTAGGGCGGAACAGTCGTGACGTCGTCGCCGCTCAGTGCGATGGTTCCGGCATCCGGAACCAGGAAGCCCGCGAGCATGCGGAGGGTGGTGGTCTTGCCGCACCCGGAGGAACCGAGGATCGAGAAGAACTCGCCTCCCTCGACGCGGAGGTCGATTCCGTCGACCACGGTGCTTCCGCCCAGTGTCTTCGACACCGAGCGCATCTCGACGGTGGCGCTCACGGTCACCCTCCTCAGCTTTCGGCCGACACCCTGTCGACGTGCGACACGCTACTACATCAATCCTTTTACTACAACGATTGATTTTTTTACGATAGCCTTGCGCCATGGTTGGGGCAGCGCAGTCGGGGCGCGATGGGGAGGTGGGCAAGCTCACCATCAACGAGGTCGCCGCGGCGGCGAACGTGTCGCCGAGCGCGGTGTCGTTCGCGCTCAACGGCAAGGGCACGCTGTCCCAGGCGACGCGTGCGCGCATCCTCGAGGTGGCGCGTGACCTGGGGTACGCGGCGAACCCGCTCGCGCGGGGTCTGCGCGGTCAGTCGAGCCGCATCCTGGCGATCAACCTCCGTTCCCTCGACGTCGGGGGCATGTACCAGCCCGCCGGTGTCGACCACTTCTCCCGGTTGTTCAGCGCTGCCGCCACGACGGCGCTCGATCTCGGCTACGGCATGGTGCTGATCGGCCGCGAGCACGCCGACCCCGATCGCAGCACGCCGCTCTGGGTCGACGGATACGTGATCGAGGACCCGTTGCGCGACGACCCGCTGCTGCACCGGTTGCTCGCGCTGAAGATGCCGGTGGTGACGGTGGGCTGGGATCCGGCGGACAAGTCGGCCGCCCCGTTCGTCTCGACGGCCGAGCGCAAGGACACCACTGAGATGCTCGATCACCTGCGCGAACGCGGAGCTCGCACCATCGCCCTGATCTCGGGCAGCGAGCGCACCTCCTGGCACCTCAGCGGGGAGAGCGCCTATCGCGCTTGGGCGAAGCGTCACCAGAGTGAAGTGATCACGGCACGGAGCCCCGAGTCCGCCGGTGTCGACGGGGGACGGATCGCCGCTGCGGAGTTGCTCGAGAAGCATCCGGGGATCGACGCCATCTTCTGTCACACCGCGCGTCACGCCGTAGGTGCGATGGAGGCCGCCACGGCGGCAGGCCGAGACGTTCCGCGCGACATCCTCATCGCGGCCGGTTCGGACTCCGAGCTGGCCCGCGAGGCGCGACCGGCCATCAGCACGATCGACCTGCAGCCCGAGGAGCTGGGCCGGCGCGCCGTGGCACTTCTCGTTCACAACATCACGGCAGAGCGACCGCAGAAGCGTGCCCATGTCGACGCGCGGATCCTCATCCGCGATTCGACGGCGGCGGGGTTGGCTGCGAGGGACGAACTCAGGCCGAGTGCAGCCGCAATGCCAGATAGAGCATGACGATCGTCTCCGGATCGTCGAGGTCGACCTCGGCGATCTCTTCGATTCGTTGCAACCGGGCGTAGAGCGTCTGACGATTCAGATGCAATCGGCGCGCCGCCTCGGCCTTCTGCCCGAGAGTCTCGCAATAGACCCGCAGGGTGGTGAGCAGGTGATCCTGCCCGGCGGGAGCGGTGGTCAGGCGACCGAGTGCCCGGCGCACGAACAGCGGGGCGTCGGCCGAGGCGCGGAGCGTCCAGAGATAACGGGCGAGTTCCACACTACGCGCCCGCACCCAGGCGCCGTGATCGGCGTGCTCGCCCCGCGCTGACAGCACGAATGCAGCCTGCGTCGTGGCGATCAGCTCGTCCCGCACCTCCTTCAGCGGCACCGGCTCCCCGACGACGAGGTGAGGCGGCAACAACTCGATGCTGTCGAAGACCGTGGCCACGATCGAGGCCAAAGCCTGTGGGGCGCGGGTCCGGTCGGCCGATGATCGTACGGCGAGCAGTCCGTGGACGCTGGAGTCGTCGGTGCGACTGACGATGAGGGACTCCTGACCCCCGGGCCACTGCTCCTGGATCGAGATCGCCACGTCGCCCCACTCGTCGATCTCGAGGAACGAGTCCCGGTCGTTGCGGATGACGAACGGGATGAGGTGCGAGCGGTCCGGCCGGAACCCGGCTCGACGGAGCCGTGCCGAGACGCTCGGCAGGGTGTCGTCGCCCCGCATGGCCTGCATCGCGTCGAAGCGCATGCGGGCGTCGCGGGCGCGGGCCGGGGCGGTGGGGCTGATGATGCTCGCAAGGCCCGCCGCGTGCTCGAGGAGCGGCGTGGTGAATTCGGGAAGCGGGACACCGCTCGAGTAGCTGCGCAGGCAACGCGCGGGCTCGTTGTCCGGCGCGGGCAGGTCGGCCATCGCTACCAACTCGCCGGAGTCCGGCGGAGCCGGCCAACTGTCGAACGGATCCCGTGGCAGGCGGGTGGGATTGGCGGCGGCGATCAGCTGCCCGTTCGCGGCAAGCAGGGCGACGGGGTTGTCGAGGAGCTGCGCGAGCGCCGTGAGGAGTTCATCGATCGAGCCGCCTCCGGCCACCGTCTGGAGGAGGTGTGCCTCGGCGCGGAGCATCGAACGCTGGATGGTCGCGGTCCGCCGCAGGACGACCGTGAGCGCCTCCTGCGCGATCCGGCCCGGCTCGGTCGTCCCCCGCAGGGCGATGAGCGGAAGGCCGAGGTGATCCGCGGTCTCGACGAGGGCGGCGGGCGCGCCGTGGCCGAGCGGGAACCACAGCGCGGCGACCCCGGCTTCGGCGAGCGCCGCGATCGCCGCAGTGGCGTCGCTCGCAGCGCCGTCGCCGGGGGACGAGAGGATCACGAGGTCGCCGGCCTCCGCGTGACCGGCGTCCTGCCAACCCGAGCATTCACGCACCCACCGCACCGGGCGATCGAGCTCCCGGGCCCCGGCGAGCACCTCGGGCAGGGCGCTCCGCGCAGCATCCAGGTTCAGCAGACGGCGCACGGTCAGCCGCCGGGTCGCATCGACCTCGCCCAGTGGCGTCGAGTCGGCCGTCATGAGCGGCGGCGGGAGTTCCAGCGCAGAAGCAGCGCAGCCACCAGGGCCACCACGATCATGAGCGCGAGCATGATCATGCCGAGCGCGTTGACCACCGGAGAGACCCCGAAGCGCAGCGAGGAATAGATCCACAACGGCAGCGGTGTGGTGCCGATCCCGGTCAGGAAGAACGAGGTGACGAAGTTGCCGAAACTCAGGATGAAGGACAGCAGCGCACTCACCAGGATGGACGGCGCGAGGAGGGGCACGACCGCCAGCCAGACCGCCTTCGCCGGCGTTGCGCCCAGATCCATCGCCGCATCCTCGATGTCGGGCCCGATGGCGACGAGCCGGCTGCGGACGATGACGACGACGAACGCCAGCGAGAGGGCGACGTGCCCGATGAGCACGGTGACGAACGACAGCGGGATCTGCACGAGGCCGAGTAGGAGGAAGAGCGCCACCGCGGTCGCGGTCTCGGGTGAGATGAGGCGGATGAGCACCGAGCCGCCGCCCAGCCGGCGCAGCCACGGCGTCGCGTGCCGGAGACCGATCGCCATCGCCGTGCCGAGCACCGTCGAGACGACCGAGGAAATGGCGGCGATCTGCAGACTCTGGGCGAACGAACTGCGGATCTGCTCGTCCTGGAAGACCTGCCCGTACCACTGGAGACTCCAGCCGTTCAACTGCACCAGGGAGTCGGCGCCGTTGAACGAGTAGACGGCGACGACGAGGATGGGTGCGTACAGCAGTACCATCACGGCGACGACGATGACCCAGAGGAAGACGGGTGCGCCGGCGCGTTGCCGGCGGCGGGAACCCGGCGCCATCAGATCACCGCCGCAGCGTTACGGCGTCGCCCGGCGAGACTGGCGAAGGCGATGGCAGCCAGAAGGCCGACGATGAGCACGGTGGTCATGGCTGCCCCCAGAGGTTGTGAGCCGGCTGAGATGAACTGGTCGGAGATGACGTTGCCGATCATCGTGGTGTCGGGGCCACCGAGGAACTGAGCCGTCGCGAAGTCACCGAGGATGGGAAGGAACACGAGCAGCACCCCGCCGACCACGCCCTCCCGGGTCAATGGGAAGGTGACGTGCCAGAACGTCGACCACGGGTTGCCGTAGAGGTCTTTTCCGGCGTCGATCACTTCGGGGTTGAGTTGGCCGAGTGAGGCGTAGATCGGCAGCACCATGAGTGGCAGGTAGCCGTAGACGAGGCCGAGGATGACCATGCCCGGTGTGCCGAGAAGATGCACCGGACCGAGCCCCAACCCGCCGAGCACCGAGTTGACGAGGCCGTTGTCCACCGCGATGGTGCGCCAACCGTAGATCCGCACGAGGTAGTCGACCAGCCAGGGTACGAGCACCAACGCGATGATGGCGAGCCCGAACCGGCCGCCGAAGCGGGCTGCGAAGTACGCCACACTGTAGCCGAGCACGATGCAGAGGATGGTGGCGATCCCGGCATATGCCACGGTGCGGAGCACGAGCGGCAGGTTGTAGTCGGCGAAGGCGTTCTCGAAGTTGCGCAGCGTGAAGCCGTTGGCGAAAGTGGGGCGGCCCAGGATGTCGCTGGTGCCGAACGATGCGAGCACCAGATACACGATCGGGGCGACGAACACGACGATCAGGAGGATCGCCCCGGGAAGCGAGAGGCCGTTCCACAACAGTGCGCCGCGCTGGCGTCGCCCGGTGGAGCGGGTCGGTGATGAAGTCATGGTGTCCTTGCTCGCCTGGTCTCCCGGCTTGGTCGTGCTCGATGCGATCGTCCAACATCCTGAGCGCAGCGCGCCACATTACCTAGGGACATTGTGTCGCCTCCAGTGCGTCTGCAGAAGACATGCTGTCTGCGTCGACTGCCGGCATCGCCACGAGGCCGCTGCCCGGTCACGGTGTCGCGCCAGTCGGGTCGCAGCGGGACAGGTTGTCCGTATCGCCGGGGATGGTGAAAGGCGACAATCGGTGTACCTCGCACCAGGACCGAAAGGATTTCACATGAAACGACACGGAGATTCCCCCGGCAAACGCCGCCTCGCCCCCGGGCTGATGGCTGTCGCCGGCGTAGCGGTCGTCGCCCTGCTGGGCGGTTGCGCTTCCTCGGGCACGACCGCCGCACCGCAGACGCCGATCGAGATGGTGCCTGACGGCGACATCACCTGGTACACCTGGGAGGGCTACGTCGACCCTGACGTGGTGTCCTCGTTCGAAGACGAATACGGTGTGAAGGTCGATCTCGAGTACTTCGACTCCGACGAGGCCATGGTGCAGAAGCTCGCCACCGGTGCAGCCTACGACGTCATCACCAACAACAGCGCCTATCTCGACCGCACCCGGGAAGCCGGCCTCATCCGGCCGCTGAACTGGGACGAGCTCGACACCTCCGACCTCATCCCGTACTTCGAGGCCCCGTACTACGACAAGGGAGAGGACCGCTACTCCATCCCTTACGGCGTCGCGCCGACCGGGTTCCTGTACCGCAAAGACGTAGTGGAGGACCCGTCGAGCTGGGATGCGCTGTGGGACAGCCCGGATGCCGATGGCAAGATCACCGTTCTGCCGCAGGCCGAGGAGACCGTCGGCATGGCGTTGCTGAGCCTCGGCTACGACCTGAACTCCTCCGACCCGGACGAGATCAAGCAGGCGGTCGACAAGTTGCTCGAACTGAAGCCGCACCTCGCCGCCCTGTCGTCCAACACCAATGAAGACGTGGTGCAGGGCCGTGCGCTCATCGCGCAGACCTGGACCGGGCAGGCGTTCCAGACGTTGCAGGAGCTGCCCGACCCGCAGGACTGGGCGTTCTCACTGCCGAAGGACCAGTCGCCGGTCGGCGCCGACGTCCTCACCATCGGTGCGAACGCGAAGTCTCCCGGCACGGCCCAGCTGCTTCTCGACTGGATGCTGAAGCCCGAGAATGCGAGCAAGAACTCCGCCTTCCACGGCTACGTCAACGGCACCGAGGCCGGCAACGAGGCGCTCGCGGCCAAGACCGCCGACTACCCCTTCTTGCAGATCCCTGACAGCTTCTGGGAGACCGCGCTCTGGAAGGTCTCGCCGACCGGCGAGCGTCTGGACGTGCTCACTCAGCAGTGGAACCGCTTCAAGGCCTGACCCGCATCATCGCCGGCAGGACGATGCCCCGGGCGCGCAAGCGCCTGGGGCATCGTCCTGTCTGCCTGGTGGTCGGTCAGGCCGATTCGGCGGCCGCGGTCACGCCATGGTCGTACTGAGGGATCGGCAGGGCAGGCATCCACGGCTGACGACTCCACGTGAAGATCTCGACCTGCGGTGCGAACCATTGGTCGAGCTCAGTGAAGGTGCCCTCCTGCACGAAGACGCCGCCGGGGAAGTCAACGAGCCGGTTGGTGAACACGCGCGACCCGCAGACGACACAGAACACCCGGTCGAGGCCGTTGCCGGCGCAGGTCTCGGGGTTCTTCGGGTAGGAGTAGCTGCGGGTCTCGCCGGTGACGGTGAAGTCGCTCTCCTCGACCAACGCGAAGGTCGCCATTTCTCCACCGGATGCGCGTTTGCAATCCGTGCAGTGACAGTTCGCGACGAACGTCGGGTCGTGGTCGAATCCGTAGGTCACGGCACCGCACGCGCAGTGGCCGCTGTACTTCTTGCTCATCGATACTCCGTTCTCAGAGGCGATTCCGCCGGCTGGCCGCCCGACGGGTGATGCGGGCGTCAGCCTCAGGGTACGAAGCGTGAGTTGACGAGCAGTTGAAGAGGAGTGATCGGCGAGTGCCCCGACGTCAGGCCGTTCGGGCGCGCAGGTACTGCGGCGCCCAGAACTCTTCGTCGGGAGCGCCTAGCTCCCGCGCCCAGCGGATCGGTGTGTGCGGATCGCGCAGGGCCTCCCGCGCGATGAACACCGCATCGGCCTGACCGCTGGCCACGATGTGCTCGGCGTGCTCGGCGTCCGTGATCAGTCCGACCGCACCCACGGGCACACCGGCCGCCTGCCTCACGTACTGCGCGAACGGCACCTGGTACCCCGGCGCCACTGGGATGTCGGCGTGCAGGTTGCCACCCGTCGAGATGTCGAAGAAGTCCGCACCGGCATCCGCCGCCCAGCGGGCGACCGTCGCGGTGTCGGCTTCGTCCCACCCGCCGGGAACCCAGTCGGTGGCCGAGAACCGCACGAACAGGACCAGCTCCGGCGCCACCTCCTTGATCTCGTCGATCAGGCGCAGCAGCAGCCGCGCGCGGTTCGCCAGCGAGCCGCCGTACTCATCGGTGCGATGGTTCGACGCTGGGGAGAGGAACTGGTGAATGAGGTATCCGTGTGCGCCGTGCAGCTCGAGCAGCCGGAAGCCGGCCCGCGCCGCCCGTTCGGCACCGGCCCGGAAGTCTGCCACGATCGCATCGATCTCGTCGACGCTGAGCGCGACGGGCGTGCTGTGGTGCTTCGGCTCATAGGGGATCGCTGAGGGCGCGACCGTGACCCATCCGCCCTCGGAGACGGGTACGGTGCCGCGCCGCCCCGGGAATCCCCACGGCGCGAAAGTCGAGGCCTTTCGCCCGGCGTGACTGAGCTGCATACCCGGGACTGCACCTTGGCTGGCGACGAGCGCAGTGATGCGCGACCAGGCGGCCACCTGCTCGTCGTTCCAGATGCCGACGTCCTCCGGGCTGATCCGCCCGTCCGGATTGACCGCGGTCGCCTCCGTGATCACGAGTCCGGTGCCGCCGGCGGCCAGTTGGCCCAGGTGCGCGAGGTGCCAGTCGGTCGGCACGCCGTCGCGCCGGAGCGCCGAGTATTGGCACATCGCGGCGATCCACAGCCGGTTACGGAACGTGAGGTCACCGAGGGTCAGGGGAGTGAAGAGCTTCGAGGAGGACACGGCGGTCGGGGCTCCGAATCGTGATCGTGGACGGACTGGGGTCAGGAATCGAATCCGATGCCGAAGGCTTCGGCGATGCGGATGAGCGCGCCGTCCTTTCCGCCGTTGGCATCGGAGCGGGCGATCGCCCGGCGCATGGTCTGAATGGCCGGATACGCGATCGGCTCCGGCGGAATGGGGAACGGTTTGGTGGTGGGGAAGGCAAGCGCCGTACGCGAGGTCGTCTCGCCTGCCAGCAGGTCGAGCATGACGGCGGCGCCGAAGCGCGTCGCCGCCACTCCGAGACCCGTGTAGCCCAGACTGTACGCCACGGCGCCGTCCATAGCCGTTCCCTGGAACGAGACGAACTTTGTCGACATGTCGATCATTCCGCCCCACTTGTGGGTGAAACGGAGTCCGCGCAGCTGCGGGTAGGCGGTGAAGAAGTGGTCGGCGAGCCGCTCGAAGGTCTCCGGCCGCTGGTCGTACGCCGGACGGACGCGCCGCCCGGCGTGGTACACCGCGTCGTACCCGCCCCACAGAATCCGGTTGTCTGCCGTCTTGCGGTAGTAGTGGAACTGGCGGGAGTTGTCACTCATGCCGAACCGCCCCACCCACCCGATCTCCTGCAGCTGAGCGTGAGTCAGCGGCTCGGTGACCAGCACGTAGTCGTAGATCGGCACCGTGCGCAGCGCCAGGCGCTTGAGCAGCGGCGGGAAGCCGTTGGTGGCCAACGCCACCTTGTCTGCGGCTACAGCCCCGCGCGGGGTGCGAGCGATCACGCGGCCAGCGGTGCGGGTGAGGCGTTCGACCGGGGTGTTCTCGAACATCCGCACCCCGAGGCGTGCGCAGGCCTCGCGCAGTCCCCAGGCGAGCTTCGCGGGGTTGACCAGAGCACCGCCTTCCCGGTGCATGACCGCCCCGCGCACCACGGGGGAGCGGGTGACGGCTGCAAGGGCGTCGCCCTCGAGCACCGAGGCGCCGCCGGCGCGCAACTCCTCAACCTGGTGCGGCTCCGTCGCCACGGAAAGCACCCCTGTCGCCTCGTATTCGGCGTCGATGCCGTAGCGCTCGATCGTCTCGGCGAATCCCTCGAAGTTCGCGGTCGCGAGCGCGTCGATCGCGTCGAGTTCAGCCGCGAAGTGTCGGCGCCCGTTGTCGCGGCCGTGAGTGAGGGACGCCTCGACGAAGCCTCCGTTACGCCCCGACGCCGCCCAGCCCACTCGCTTCGCCTCCACGAGCACCACGTCGCGATCGGGGTCGCGCTCCTTTGCCTGCAGGGCCGTCCACAGCCCACAGAAGCCACCGCCGACCACGAGCAGGTCGGCCGTGGTTCGGCCGGACAGCGCGGGCAACGGATCGGGGTGTGCGGTGTCGAGCCAGAACGGCACCGTCGAGGCGCCGGACAGGGAGCGACGCAGGTCCGCCGGATCGTGGCGCAGCTCATGTCCGTACGTCGGATTGCGGGTCATCGTTCGACGATAGCTTTCGCGCCCGGGTGGTGACACGCGTCGGGTTGTCGCGAAATCGGCGCACGGCCATGCACTCTGTCGGATCCGTCAGCCGGCGCCGGGGCCGGCCAGACCGGGGTCCTTCCGCCAGGCCTCCAGCGTATGCCGGAACCCCACCCGCTCGTGCCCGACCACCTCCACTATGGCGCCGAGCGCGACGAGACCGATGATGGCGCTGAGTGCAGTGGTCGCGCCGGGCTGCTCGAGGTCGAGCGCTTCGCCCGGGAACGCGACGGCGCCGAGCACCACCGCTGCGGCGAGCGGTGTGAGCGTCAGCAGCAGGAGCGGCAGATGGGTGGCGTCGAAGGAGCGCAGCAACACGCTCCAGACCAGGAAGATGAGCACGATCGTGGTGGCGAGCGGCACGGCCAGCGCCAGCGCGATCCCGAGCAGCGAGACCTCGCCCTCGTTCACGGCGATGGTGGTGAGGTGCAGCCCCGCCCCGATCGCGGCGATCGACCCGAATAACGCCAAATGCACGTAGCGCCAGGCGAAGGCGCGTTCGGGGCGTCGCTCCAGGATGAGGCGCGATGGCACCAGGAAGTAGGTCCACCAGACCGCCGCGGCGATGAGGAGACCCGATGCGGCGATCAGTACCGCCTCGATGGTCCAGCCGGTCTCGCCGGTGAGCGCGCCGACCGCGGCCGTGGTGCCGGCGATGACCTCGCCGATCGTGATGAGGGTGAGCAACGAGAACCGCTCGGCCAGATGGCCGGCGTTCCACGGCGTGCGGCCGAAGCGACGGTTGGCCACCACCGGCGCGATCATCTCGGCGAAGGCGAGCAGCACCAGGGCGACGACCGTGACGACGGTTGGCAGGGGCAGCACCGCCGAGAGCACCCAGCCGATCTGCGCGATCGAGGTGATGATGACGAACGAGATCGCGTTGTCGCGGTGCTCGGGGTCTTGCTGCGCCGCCCGCAGCCACAGGGCGATCAGCGGGATGCGCATGACGACGTAGCCGATCACCATGAGCAGATTGTTCGGGCTCTCGCCGTGCGCGGCCGACTCGAAGCTCACCGGCAGCCCGTAGGCCAGCACGATGACTCCGATCATCTGCACGATCGTCGCCAGGCGCAGGAAGACGTCGTCGTTCTCGTACGCCGACGAGAACCAGGTGAAGTTGAGCCACGCCCAGCTCACCGCCCAGATCGCGAACAGGTAGGCGCCGATGGCCGGCCAGACGTCACCGTGCGCCAGTTGCTCGGCCAGCTGGTCGGATGCGACGGCGAAGGCCACCACGTAGGTGAGGTCGTAGAGCAGCTCGAGCGGTGTGGTGGTGCGGTCGCGCTCGTTCGGGTCCCTGCCCCGCATCGGCCGGATGCGGTGCCGGAGTTCGCGCCGCAGTTGCGCCGTGAGGTCGGTGGAGTCGGTCACGCGGTCCCCTCACCCGGGTCGGTCACTGTCCGCCCGCGCGCAGGCGCCGGCGTTCCTCCAGACAGTAGCGGGCGCCGGCCGGTCAGGGAACAGGCTGTCAGCCCGCGGCGATCTCTGTGAGGGCTTGGCCGATGAGGTCGATCCCGCGGCGCGTCTCGTCGGCGGTGATGACGGCCGGTGGCACCACGTGGATGCGGTTCTCACTGAGGAAGGGCAGGAGTCCGCGCCCGAGCAGTGCGCCCTTCAGCCGGGCCATGGTCCGGGCATCCAGCGGCTCGCGGGAGCCGCGGTCGGCCACCAGTTCGATCGCCCAGAACACGCCGGTGCCGCGCACCTCGCCGATCAGCTCGGTGCTCGCCAGGCGGCG
>BADC01000617.1 GCA_000333435.1 Corynebacterium-like bacterium B27
CGGCCGGCCCGTTTGCGCGCGATCACGAGCCGCAACCGCTTGATCGACCGCGCTGACGCCGACCGCGCGGCTTCTCTGGCACTCGCGAGTTGTCGTCCGGCCTCCGGGCTCGACGCGGGTGCGCTGTACCCGACCTGCGGTAGAGCGCGTCGACCGCTGCCGCCGTGCTCGCATCGAAGAGATCAGCCGCGCCGTCCCCGACGTCGATGCCGAGTGCCGTCAGTCCGGCCTTCAGCTGTGCCACGTCTGGGCCCGACAGACCCACATGCAGCGTACGATAGGCCGGAAGCTCTCCCGGCAGGACGATGAGCGGCCGGCCGGCGATCTCCAGCGCCACCGCGCCGGCGTCGAGTGCCGCGCCGACCTCGGGCACGTGCCCCGTGACCACAGCGGGACCGGCCAGGCCGGTGGTGTCGACCTTGACGTCGACGGCATCGGCGTAGGTCACATCAGCTCGCGTCGTGACGGTGTTCTGGATGACGCGCTTCTCGATCGGCGCCGTCACCGGACCGGCGGACGGCGCCTGCGCATCCGCCGCTCGCTGCGCCGGCGACTCGACGAACCGGCTCAGCACGATGCCGAGCACCAGCGAGGCGATGGCGACGACCGCGAGCAGGGCGAGCAGCCGTGGACCCCGCGTGAACCGCCGCAGTCGGTCCGGCACTGACAGGTGACCGGAACGACCTGACCGCGCCGTGGGCTGCCGCCCGGGCGGACCGGCTGGGGCATCCTGCTCGCTCACTGTTGCGAGCCGCCGTACCGCGCGACCAGCGCGTCGAGCTGCTCCCGATGCTCATCGACGAATGCCTGCTCGATGCGGTGCTGCTCGGCGGCCAGGGTCTGGGCGTACCCGCCGTCCCGGGCACAGCCGAAATCGGCCGTCGCCTGCGCGATCTCGCGCTCCTGCAGGCTCTTCACCTCATCCGGGTCGGCGTCGGGTGCCGACGTACTGGTGGCGCCGTTCTCGTCCGGCGGGGACAGCAGCGCGCTGTACGCGTCGCTGATGGCGGCCGGTGCATCGTCTTGTGCAC
>BADC01000616.1 GCA_000333435.1 Corynebacterium-like bacterium B27
GCGCCCGGCGGTGAATCCTCCGGCGCGTTCGGGGAGAGGGCGATCGGCGCCTGGTGGGCGACCACGCCGGCCGCACCCACCGTCATCCTGAGGACGGCACGATCGGCCGCGGCCGTCCGGAAGTCGCGGCGCGCGGTCGTCAGCGGCAGGATGACCGAATCCACGAGCCCATGTTCGAGGACGGATGACTCGAGCACCCCGATCACCGTGTACGCGTCATCGGCGATGAAGATCGACGGGCTGCTCGCCACGGAGCCGACCCCCAGACTCGCGGCCGCGTGTGCGCCCAACACCACAACGCGATCGCCGCGGTCTTCGTGACCGCGGTCGAACATCCTGCCGGAGGCCAGTGTCGCGCCGAGAGCATCCAGGAGCTCGCCCGAGGCCGCGACGACCGGCGGCGGCGCGGGGGTCGACGCCGAGGGATCGTTCACCGGCACCGCGGTGATGGCGCCCTCGAACGTCACGTCGGCCAGGAGCACCACCGATTCCACGCCGGGCAGCCGGTCCAGGCGATCGAGCGCGTCGGCCGGCATGCTCGCCGTGGCGTGATCTTTGCCGTCCGCACCGGTCGCCGTGGCGGGAGCCACCGAGAGATGCGTCGCCGCGACCGAATCGAAGCGGGTGGCCACCTGCCCGGCCGCGGTCTGCCCCAGGCCGACCGTGGTCACCAGTGCACCGATACCCACGAGGGTACCCAGCACGCTGATCACCAGTCGTGAGCGTTTCGCCGAGACGCCGATCACCGTCTCGCGCAGCAGATCACCCGCTCCGAAGCGTGTTGTCGAACGCGTCACGACGCCGCCCCCTGGACCGCAACCGACGGTGGTGCTGTGGCGTCTGGGGTGCGCGGCAGTTCCGTCGCACGACCCTGTTCGATGCGCACGCGGCGCCGCGCCCGATCGGCCACGCGCTGGTCGTGGGTGATCGTCACCAGGGTGAGGCCATCGGCGTTCAGCTCGTCGAACAGCCCGAGGACGGCATCGGCGTTCGCCCGGTCGAGATTTCCCGTGGGTTCGTCGGCGAGCAGGAGGCGCGGGCCCGTGCACACCGCTCGGGCGATGGCGACACGCTGCCGCTCGCCGCCCGAGAGCAGGCCGGGGAGAAAGCTCATTCGATGAGCAAGGCCCACCCGGTCGAGCGCCGCCCGGGCACGATGCACTCGCTCGCCGCGCGGCACCGCCCCGTAGAGGAACGCGAGCTGCACGTTCTCGAGCGCAGTTCGCGCCGGCAGCAGGTGGAAGGCCTGGAACACGAAACCGATCTGCGTCGCGCGCAGTGCCGCACGCCGACGTTCACTGAGTCGCGAGGTCGGTTCGCCGTCGAACAGGTACTCCCCCGTTGACGGCCGGTCGAGGAGGCCGAGGATGTTGAGCATGGTCGACTTGCCGGCGCCCGACGGGCCGACGATGGCGAGGTGATCGCCCGGCGCCACGCTCAGCACCACGTCGGACAGGGCCGTGACCACTTTTCCTCCGGATGCGAATGAGCGTGTCACATGGCGCAGGTCGAGAAGCGGCCGCCCGATCGTCATCGGCCCACCACCACCCGCGCGCCGGCCCGCACCCGCGGGTCATCGGAGTGGATCTCGACGTAACCTCCGGCAGACAGCCCGGTCGTGACCGCCACGAGGTCGCCGGCTCCTGCCGACGCATCCGTGTCGGCCACAGGGCCCGAAGCAGGACCGGACCCTGGGCCCGCATCCGGTGCCAACTCGATCCGACTCTCGCCGCCCGAACCGGCACTCAGCGCCGCGACAGGAACAGCCAGCACCTCACCGGCCGTCGATTCGACCGGGATGCCCACCTTCACGTTGGTACCGCGCAAGCGCTGCACCGTGGCGTCGTCGAGCGGTTGAGGGGGCAGCACCACGTCGTAACGCTTCCCGCCGGCGGTCGGTCCGTCAGACCCAGCGGCGGCCTCATGCGGCTG
>BADC01000615.1 GCA_000333435.1 Corynebacterium-like bacterium B27
GCTCGGTCCCGGGNGACCTCTAGAGTCCAGCCGCAGCCGCCCGAGCACCCTGTCCGGCACGAGCGGCCCCACGAACAGCCGCGCGATCTCCGCGGCCGCGTCGGCTTGGAACACCAGTCCCGGTCGGATACGCGTGACGACGGTCGACGGGTGCCGACGCTCGAACTCGTCCAGTCGCCGCTCGTTCACGGCCTTGTGCCGCGCGTAATGCGAGGTGTGGATACCACCCGTCGGCCACGACTCCCCCACGCGCCCGCGCTTGGGCCCGGGACTGTACGCGCCGACCGACGACGCCACCACGACCTGTCCGACCCCCGCACGCCCCGCCGCGTCGAGCACCCGCCCGGTGCCGACGACGTTCGTCTCGTGCAGGATGCGCTCGTGCCGGTTCGGCTGCAGGCGCCACGCGAGATGCACCACGGCATCCGCACCCTGGAAGGCGGCATCGAGGCGGCCGTCGGCGGTCGGCTCGGCGATGTCGATCGCGCGCCACTCCCCCGCGGAATACGGGGCTTCGGGTGCCGGCATCCGCCGCGCGACGCCGACGACCTCCACCTCGGGTTGCGCGGCGAGCCGGCGGAGCAACGCCGTGCCGAGATTCCCCGTGGCACCCACCACGACCACGCGCATGATCCGCCTCTCGCCGGATGCCCGTCACCCGCTCTCCCGCCGACGCTACGCCGCCCCGGCCAGACCGCAACGCCTGCCGCACAGCACCGTGCAGACGCCGGCCGACCACGGATGCCCGTTCCGGTGGCCCGTCACACGTCCCGTAGGGCGTCGGCCGGTTCGATCCGCGCAGCGCGGAGCGCGGGCACCGCGCCTGCGGCCAGCCCCACGCCACCACCTGAGACGGTGCTTGCGAGCACGATTCCGAGGTCGAGAACCGGCGTCCACCCGTGCGCCAGCGACACGACCACCACCGCTAGCACTCCTGCCGCCGCCCCGATGAGCCCGCCAAGAGTTCCGACGACCAGCGATTCACCCAGGAACTGCAGGGCGATCTGGGCACGGGACGCCCCGAGCGCACGACGCAAGCCGATCTCGCCGCGACGCTCGGCGATGCCCAGCAGGGTGACGTTCGCGATGCCCAGACCTCCCGCCAGCAGCGTGATCACGCCGATCAGGAGAAACACGATATCGAGGTCGCCTTGCACGTCGCCCTGCAGCGACGCGCCCGACGGCGGCGCCGCGGCGGTGAAATCCTCCGGCGCGTTCGGGGAGAG
>BADC01000614.1 GCA_000333435.1 Corynebacterium-like bacterium B27
TGCGAGCGGCATCGCGCGTGCCCATCTCCGGCGGTGAGACGTCCACCCGGCGGCAGGACTTCGCACGCTGGCTGCGCGCCGGCGCATTCGACATCGTGCAGCCCGACCTCACCAAGGCGGGCGGCATCAGCGAGGCGAGGCGTATCGCCGTGCTGGCCGAAGCGAGCGGCACCCGGCTGATCCCGCACGGCTGGAACACCGCGGTCGGGCTCGCGGCCGACCTGCAGTTCGCCGCCTCGCTCCCCCTCACCGAGTACGTGGAGTACAAAACGGGCTCGCCGTACATCGACGAGTTGCCTCAGCTCCCCTTCCGGCTCGATGATGAGGGCATGCTCGCCGTTCCCGATCGCCCCGGTCTCGGCATCGACCTCTCCCCCGCTGCACTCGACGCCTACGGCAACCGTGCGCGCGACGCGTCGTGGTGGACCGTCTCGGCCGAGTCGACGGCGCGAGGATGAGAATCCTCGCCATCGGCGCGCATCCTGACGACATCGACCTCTTGTGCGGAGGCACCCTGCTCCGGCTCGCCGACGAAGGCCACGAGATCGTGGTCGCCATCGCCACCAAGGGTGACGTCGGTTCGCCCACCCTCACCCGCGACGAGATCGCTGCGGTGCGGTTCGAGGAAGCCGCGGCGGCGTGCCGCATCCTGGGAGCCGAACTCATCTGGCTCGGCTACGACGACGAATGGCTGTTCAACGACCGGCCGACCCGCACCGCCTTCATCGACGCGATCCGTCAGGCGCGTCCGGACGTGATCTTCGCCCATAGCCCGAGCGACTACCATCCCGACCACCGTGCTGCCGGCCAACTGACGCTGGATGCCCGCATCCCGTCGGCCGTCCGGCTCGTCGAGACCGCACGGCCGGCCCTGGCGACGGTGCCCAAGGTCTACCTGATGGATACGCTCGGCCAACAGGACTTCGCACCCGATCTGTTCGTCGACATCAGCGAGGTGGTCGAGCGCAAGGATGCTCTGATCCGCGCGCACGCCAGCCAGGACGAGTGGCTCCGCCATCTCTACGACATGGACTACATCGAATCGATGCGGTCCGGCGAGCGTGACCGGGGTTCCGTGGTCGGAGTCGAATTCGCCGAGGCCTTCGCGGAGTTACGGACCTTCCCGGCCGTGCTGCCCGAGTTCGCGCTCCCGGGCGAGATCCGGCCGGCCTGATGGTGTTCTCGCTCCGGGTCTGGCCGGCCCGATACGTCGACGACGACGCGATGGCAGCACTGCGCGCCCTCCTGGTCGACGGCCACGCACAGATCGACGAGCTGGCGCTCATCCCGTTCGCGACCTTGGACGCGTTCACGCCACTGCCGGAGGTGCAGGCCCGCCGCGACATCCTCGCCCGCCGGTTCGACGAACTGCGCCAGGACGGGTACGCCGTGGGCGTCAACGACGTCTGCCTCGGCCACATGGCGGACTCGTCGAGCTGGAAGGCGGGCGCGCCCGCGGGGGTCATGGTCGGGCACGACGGAACACCCGCGCCGGGAACCCTCGGACTTGCCAGCGACGAAGCGATGGCCTACCTCGCCGAAAGGTACCGGCTGATCGCCGAAGCCGGCCCCGATTTCATCTGGGTCGACGACGATGCTCGCGTTCAGCAGCATCCACCGGCGTTCTGGCCGGACTTCTCGGACGAGTCGCTCGCCCGCTTCAATGCCCGGCACCGCGCCGGATTCGACCGCGAATCGCTGCTCGAGATGCTGAACCGGCCCTCTGGCGACATCTGGCGGCGCGAGTGGACGCGGCACCTGGACGAGTTGCTCCGCGACGCGCTGAGCACGATCCGCGACGCCGTGCGTGGCGTCGACCCTCGCATCGAGCTGGGCCTCATGACTTCAGGGCTCCGCTTCAATTCCTACGCCGGCGCCGACCTGGCGGGCTGGGTGAGCGCTCTCGGGGCCACCCGAGCCCGACCGGGAGGCGGCTTCTACACCGACCACCGGCCGCTCGACCTGTTCACCAAGCTGGCCGACTGCGCCGAACAGGCCGCGCTGCTGCGTCCGCACGTGCGCACCCTCGACTACGAGTTCGAGACCTTCCCCCAGCAGCGGCACCTGAAATCGGTGCGGATGGCGACCACCGAGTGCAGCCTCCTGGTGGCCAACGGCATGGACGGGGTGACTGCCCACATCCTGAAGCCGGAGGCCGGTTCCCTCGCCGAATACGACGACTGGCTGCGCGCACTCGGCACCGAGTCGGCCGCCTGGCGCCGGATGACCGAGATCGCCGGCGAGCGGCCGGTGCGCGGCGTGCGGGCCGTCTCGTCGCCGCACTGGTTCGAGCAGCGGGCGCGCCCCACGGGCGAGCCGTGGATCCCGGATGCCGGCAGCCGGACGCGCTTCGTTGCCCGCGACAGCTGGAAGACGCAGGCCGCGTTGCTCCCGCTCGGCATTCCGCATGCCTGGCAGCAGCATGATGCCTCGGTCCTGGTGCTGAGCGCCGAGCTGGTCGACGGGCATTCCCGCGCAGAACTGGAGAGCATCCTCGCCGGACCGGTCGTGCTCGATCACGGCGCCCTCGCCCGTCTGGAGCAGCTCGGGCACGGCGACGCGACGGGTGTGCGGATCGCGCGATGGTTCGACAACGGGGTGCTCGAGCGCTCGACTGCGCATCCGGTCAACGGCGACTTCGCCGGGGAGGAGAGGGACGCGCGCCTCGGCGTCTTCGGTGTCGCTGACGCGGTGCTGCTGGAACCGCTGGCGGACGCCGAGGTCGAGACGCTGGCCGACGTGGTCACGTACGACGGGCAGGTGCTCGGGCCGTGCCTCACGCTGCACCGCAACGCGGCCGGTGGAACCGTGACGGTGCTCGGGTACTCTCCCTGGACGTTCCTCGATTCGACGGCGAAGACGCAGCAGCTGCTCGACCTCTTCGACGTGCTTGGCACCGAGCCGCTGCCGGCCCGGGTTTCGCGCCGGTGCGTGGTACCCACCATCCGACGAGGGACCCGCGATGACGGCTTCCTGCTGCACCTGGTGAATGCCGGCCTCGATGTCGCCACCGACATCGAGGTGCGCATCGAGCGCACTGAACGCCCTGTCCGCGAGCTGTTCCCCGATGGATACGATCGCGCATTCGGTGGCACAGTGCGTCATGAGGGTTCTTTCACGTGGCTGGGACTCGATCGGATCGATCCGTGGGGCTACCGCGTGCTCTTCGCGAGCTCGGACACCCCCTGAGAAAGGCACCTGCACATGCATCCACCCGTGAACGCCGGCTGTCGCGGCACCGTCGACGCCACCCTGCGCGGGTGGCGGAGTGCTGTCATCGAGAACCGTGCGCTGCGGCTGACGGTGCTCGTGGAAAAGGGCGCCAGCGTGGTGGAGCTGCTCTACAAGCCGCTCGATCTCGATCTGACCTACCGCACCCTCCGCGACATCCCGCCCCGGGACCAGCAGGGGCTCAGCTACTCCACCGCAGACGGAGCCTTCACCGATTCTTATGAGGGCGGCTGGCAGGAGGTGCTGCCGAACGGCGGCCCGGCGACCGAGTACGGCGGGACGGTGTTTCCGCAGCACGGCGAGTCGGCCGCCATTTCCTACGCCGCGCGGCTCGACCCGAGCGGTCCGGAGAGCATCACCCTGCACTGTGCAGGGCAGACGAGCATCCTGCCCCTGCGCGTCACGCGGTCATTCCGGCTCGACGGCGACGACGCCGCGCTCCTGCTCGAGACCGAGGTCACGAACCTCACGGCGACGCGGGTCCCGCTCTCCTGGGGGATGCACCTGGCGTTCGGCGCGCCGTTCGTCGGGCCGGGGGCGTCGATCGAGTTGCCCGCGGGGACGACGGTGCACCCGCATCCGCACACCGTGTACCCGTCGGGCCGCCGGCTCGCCGCCGAGGACTCGCTCTGGCCGCGCGCCGTCGATTCCGCCGGCACCCCGGTCGATCTCACCGTGCTGCCGCCGCGCGGCACCAAGAGCGATCTGGTGTATCTCCGGCCACCGGAGGGCTGGTATCGGTTGCACTCCGCCGCGCATCCGGTGACGGCCGAGATCGAGTGGGATCTGGCGCGCCAGCCCTGCCTGTGGTTCTGGCAGGAGTTCGGGGCTGTCGACACCTACCCGTGGTGGGGGTCGGAATACGTGATCGGATTGGAGCCGTTCACCGGCTCGGTCGGCTCCGGCCTCGCCGACGCGGTCGCGGCGCAGCAGGTGCTGTGGCTCGAACCCGGTGCGACGACGACCGCACGATACCGAGTGGCTGTGCAGGAGAGGAGCGGGGATGCCTGATCCGGCGTATCGAGGATTGCGTGGTGGCCGCGCCGCTGTCACCGGCGGCGCGAGCGGCATCGGGCGGGCCACCGTTGAGCTCCTCCGTGCGATGGGCGCTCGCGTCACGGTCGCCGATCGCGACGCGGCCGCGCTGGCCGCCATGGCGGCGGTCGACCCCGAACTCGCGACGGCAGAGGTCGATGTGACCGACGAGGCGGCCGTGGCGGCCTGGGTCGGCGGCGTCGTGGACGCGTGGGGCGGGATCGACTTCGCGGTGCATTCAGCCGGCATCGAGCTCTTCGATCAGGATGCGGCGGTCGACCGCCTCTCCGAACCCGCCTGGCAGCGCACCATCCAGACCAACCTCGGCGGCTCGTTCCATGTCGCGAAGCACCTGATTCCGGCGCTGCGGCGCGGGGTCACGCCGAGCCTGGTGTTCGTGGGCTCCCCGACGGGGATCTACGGCATGGAGCTCGGCGCCCATGCGTACAGCGCGAGCAAAGGCGGAATCCACGGCTTGATGCGGGTGATGGCCAACGAATACGCGCCGGAGGGCATCCGCGTCAACGCCGTCCTGCCGGGATTCGTGGAGACGCCCATGAACCGCCCCGTGCTCGACGACGAGTCGGCGCGGGCGGCGGTGCTGCGGTCGATCCCGTTGGGCCGGGCCGCGCACGCACGCGAGATCGCGCCGATGATCTGCTTTCTGCTGAGCGACGATGCCGCCTACTGCACCGGTGGCCTGTACACCGTCGATGGCGGCCTCACGGCAGTGTAGCCATCGCCCTCGACACGGTCTGGGCGATCACGGCGTGCCCGGCCCGATTGGGATGGGTGCCGTCGGCATCGAGCTCGGGGCGCAGCAGGTCGGGACCGCTCGACCTCCCGTTATCGCGCAGCTCGGCGGCGAGGTCGGCGACCGCATCGAACGAAGCACTGTCGCGGAGCCAGGCGTTCAGAGCCAGACGGTCGCGTTCCTTGCGTGAGTCCCAGCCGGTGCCACCGGCCCGCGGCAAGAGGGTGCAGCCGAGGACAACGGCTCCGCGACGGTGCGCACGGTCGGCGAGACCGGCGAGGGCGGCGATGCAGGCGTCGACCGGCCGGCCGGTGGAGATGTCGTTCGTTCCCGTGAGCAGGATGACGGCGCGCACCCCCGCGACATCGGCGATGTCGCGAGCCTCGCGACTCAGCACGGCAGGGCCGATCGTTTCGTTCTCAACGCCGCAGAGTGTTCCGCCGTCCAGGCCGGCGTTGAGCACCGGCCAGCGCCGACGCACGTGCCGGTCGTCGCTCAGCAGCGAATCGGTGAGCACGTCCGTCCACCGGGCGGAGGAACCGAACGGCACGTGCGAGCCGTCGGTGATCGAATCGCCCACCGCGACCGCACAGCCCTCCCCCGCGCTCGTCTCCAGCTCGACGAGGTCGATCCACGCCGCCAGCGAGGCCCACTCGGTGAACGGTTCCGGCGATGGCTCTGCGGTCAGGTCCTCGCCCGCGGGTGCCGTGAACCGGGCGAAGCGACGCAGATCGGGGTGCCGGACGATCGGCAACGGTCGGGACGACCAGGTCGAGACGAGGATGCGCTCCCCCGGTGCGACCCGCATCGCCACGGGGTCGGAGCGCACGCTCTCCCCCGCGGGCACCGCGAACTCGAACGACCCCTGCGCGGTGACTCGTCGGGCCGGCGTACGGAACGCGAACTCCTCCCCCTCCACGGCCACGGTCATCGCCCCGAAGACGAGGGTGTGTGCGGTGGTGTTGGTGAACCGGAGCCTGAGGGAGTCGCCACGACGGGAGACCGGGACGGCTTGGCGCCACGTGGTGCCGGCGGGAGTGGTGCCGGACGCGCCTGCCATCGAACTCGACCAGATGCCGCACCACGCACTCACCCCGTCAGCTTATCGCATAAGTAATCACGACATTCGTTCAGAACGACGGGCAGACCCCGACAAACAAGGAGTCTATCCGGCGAGTTGTACGAGAAGTCACTAGGCTGTCCTCATGCGTACCATCCGCCGACTCGACCCCGACGAGCTCGAGTCCGTGTCCCGTCCGCTACGTCGCTACGCGTTCGGCGGTTCGCCGAGCGCATCCGTGCCGCCGCCGGTGCCCGAGCCGCACGATCAGGCCGAGACGTTCGTCGCGGTCGTCGACGGCCGCACCGCCGCGACCGTGTCGGTCGAGTCGTTCACGCAGAACGTCCGCGGCGCTCTCGTTCCCTGCGCGGGCATCTCGCGCGTGGCGAGCCACCCCGATCTGCGCCGCGGGGGCAATGTGCGCGCACTGATCGAGCACGTGCACGGCCAGTACGCGGAGCGTGGCTACGTGACCGCCGCGCTCTATCCGTTCCGGCCCTCCTTCTACACACGGTTCGGTTACGTCACGCTGCCGCGGGCCCGGCGCCTCCGACTGGAGCTCCGGACGCTGGCCACTCTGCCCGGCGGCGACGAGGTGGAGTGTCATTTGGTCGAGGTGCCGGACGACGACGGCGTCGCGGCCGTTCTCGCCGCCGAATCGGCATTCTCGGCGGCCGCGCACGGCAGTGTGGTGCGCAGCTCCCCTGCCGCAGCGGCACGCGAGGCCCAACGCGGCAGCCCCTGGGCGTGCGTGGCCCGCCGGGGCGGCCGACCGGTGGGCGTCGCCACCTTCGCGACCGGCCCACTCGGCGGCACCGTCGTCGTCGACCGTCTTCTGGCGGCCGACGAGGGAGTTCGTGCCGCGATCCTCCGCTGGTTCGCAGGGCACGGCGACCAATTCAGCGCGTTCGAGGCCGACTTCCCACCGTCGGCTCGGCCGGAGCTGTGGGCTGACGACGTCGAGTACAGCGACGTGAGCGAAATCCGGTTGCCCCGCGAAACCGCACCCATGGTGCGGTTCTTGTCGGTCGACGTGCTGCCGGAGCCGCTTCGGGCACTCAGCGAACGGGATCTCGCCGATGCCGCCCGTGTCGCCTTCGGCGTCGCTCCGGTGGTCGAGGAGAACCGTGCCGCGCCGGACGCGTTCCCGCCCGTCGATCCGTTTCTCGGTCGCCGGTTCTAAGGCCTCTTCAGGTCGGCCGGGACACCCGCCTCGTCGGGCAGTTTCTCGACCTCGAGCCGGGTGTCGGCGAGATCCAGCAGCATCGCCTCCGCTGCCCCCTCGACGTCGCCGCGCGCGATGCAGTCGCGGATGTCGAAGTGGCGGCGCACCGCATACTCGAGGTCGCCACCACCGCTCAGGTACGAGCGCCAGATCGCGAGACGCTGGGTGAGCAGCAAGGGTGCCATGCCGTCGTGCACCATGCCGAAGAGGGGGCCTGCGGCGTGTGCGATGACCCGGTGGATCTCGATGTCGATGTCGACGAGCTCGCGCTCCGTCGAGGCCAGGCGGAGGCTGGAGATGAGGTCGGACAGGGTCGCGATCTGCTCCAGGGTGGCGTGGCGGGCCGCGGCGCGCGCAGCTCCGACTTCGGTGCCCTCGCGGAACTCCTGCACCTGACGGAGGCTGATCTCCTCGAAATCCATCTGGGAGCGGAAGACCATCGAGATCTGGTCCGCTCCGGGCACAGCGAAGATGCCTTCGCGCCCTTGCTGACGGCGGAGCAGACCGCGCCCGGTCAGCTCCGCCAGCGCCTCGCGGATGACCGTGCGCGACACCCCCAGCCGGGCCGCCAGGTCACCCGTGGCCGGGATCGAATCCCCTGCGGTCAGGCTGGAGGTGCGCATGATCTCGAGAATCTGCTCGGTGGCCGTCTCGGTCAGTGGTCGCTTGGCGGTGGTGTCGCTCACGACATCAGATTCTACGCGAAGTGATCGCCCCGAGCATCGACTTATCACACAGGGTGTCACCAGCCGTAGAAGCGGAGGTCGAACAGGGTCGGCCCGACGGTGGGTGTCGGGCCCCAAGCCCCATCGAACACGACGCGCAGGTAGCGTGCGCTGTGCGGCGCGAACCAATGGGCGAGCCGACAGGTGGAGTTGCCCGTCTGGCTGGCCAGGAGGGTCGCGCCGATCATGTCGGGGTCGTCACTCATCAAGATGTCATACTTCTTCGCGACGTCGTAGCGGCTGTAGTTGCCGAAGTCGATGATCACCTTCTGCACCGACGACGACGCTCCGAAGTCGGCCTGCACCCACTTCGACCCGTAGCGTTCCTCGATGACCAGTGAGGAGCTGAACACGCTGTCGCGAGTCGGATGCACTCCGGTCGTCGAGTTGCTCGGCGTGATGACGGGGAACTTCTCGGGCGGCCGGCTCCCCGGGTAGCTGGTGTCGAAGTTGCCGTTCAGCATGTTCATGCCGTGGTACATGATGAACGGTTCGGCGGAGCCTGCGAGCACGTTCTTCGGCAGCACCGTCTCCTGTCCGCCGATCCCGTCGCTCATGGCTTCGACCGTCGGGATGTATCCGGAGTCGCTGTTGACGTTCGCGCAGGTGAGCGTGTAGCGGTAGGGCGAGTAGGCCTTCACGCTCGCGCCGATCTCCATGAAGGGCTCGCCGCTCACGCCCAGGAAGGCGAGGTCGGGGCCCAGCTGAGCACCGCTGAAGATGAAGTCGTAGTCGGGATAGGTGTTTCCGGCGACCGCCGGGATGGTGATGTGCTGGCGGGAGGCGACGAACTCGGGCGCGTACGCGACGGTGCCGAGGCTGGTCAGCGTGGGCAGGATCTCGGTGGCGAACTGGTGACCGCGAGCTTGGATGGCGGCGTAGCTGCCGTTCTTGCTCCCGTAGACATCGGGGCCGGCGGCGCCGTAGAAGCCGTTCAGGAAGACCGCGCCGAAGTCGGGGTTCTCGGCCTGGAAGGTGTCCTCGATGTCGTTGATGGCGTAGCCGATGATCTCCGTGGTGATCTTGTTCCACTGCGCGGGGACGTCGTTGCCGAGCGCGGTCTGGTGACAGGGGTAGTGCACCATGGCGCCGGCGGGCGCGCCGTCGCTCACCCGGGTGAACTTCATCAGGATGACTCGGTTGTCCGCGGGAAGCTCAGGGGTGACGTCGTAGTTCGGGCGCCGGTTGACGTTCAGCATGTTGGTGACCTCCGTCATGCCGAGGTTCACCGGTTCGAGATTGGCCACCGCAAGTGCGATGGTGTCCTCGATCGCCGACAGCGTCGTCGTGTCGAAGATCCCGATCGGACCCTGGTGGTTGTGCGTCGGCACGATGAACAGGTTCGCCTGCGGCACACCGGCGGCAACGGCCCAGCTCGCCGAGGTGCCGACCGGGAAGAGCCGGTCGGGGTCGCGCGCGAGCTCGTCGAAGAGCACCATGTCGGGCACGACGAAGACGAAGGTCTGCTCGGCGGCAGGATCGCGGAGCGCCACGACGCGCAGGTAGATCGGGTCGAGCATGTCGCCCGGAGGTGTGGCGATGTAGCTCGGGCCCCAATCGGTCGCCGTCGGTACCGTCGGCGTGATGTCGAGCTTCGCGTAGCCGAACTCGAGCAAGGCGGTCGGCGGATCGGCCTGCGCCGGGAGCGCCTGCGCCCAGGTGAGGGTGGATGCCGCTACCCCCGCCGCCCCGAGCTGCAGAACGGCTCTTCTTGTCACACCAGTCATCGTGATTCTCCCCAATCTCGTCGGCATAGTCGCGATCTCACCTGCCATCGCAGCGGATTTGCGCATCGTTTGGTGTTATAGGTGAATCGACTTGCCACCACTTGTAGTAGAAGATAGAGAGAGACACCTGCAAATGCAAGGGCCAGGAACGACGATATGAGGAAGGACTTTCCGCATGCCGCTGAAAGGCGCACCAGGAGCAGCGACCGCAGAACTCCCCGGCGGGCTGAGCGCCGGGTCGTTCATCCTGCCGGCGGTCGACGTGGCTCGAGGTCACGACGATCTGGTGCCGGCCGACGGCCAGCACCTGCAGTCCGTCGCGCCGCGGGGCGTCGCCTGGCTGCGACGGCGCTTCACAGTCACCGTCCCACCGGCCTCCGCGCGGCTGTGGATCACCGCGTTAGGGATCTACGAGGCGGAGCTGAACGGCGCCCGGGTCGGACAGGACATCCTGGCACCGGGGTGGACCAGCTACCGCAACCGAGTGAAGGTGCAGCGCTACGAAGTGAGTCACTTACTGGTGGCGGGTGAGAACGTGTTGGGCGTATGGCTCGCCGACGGCTGGTTCCGCGGCCAGCTGGGCTGGAAGGGCGGTGACGAGCACTACGGTGCCCGCACCGCGCTCGCCGCGCGCCTCGTCCTGACCGCGGCCGACGGCACCGAGACCATCGTGTCGACGGATGATCGGTGGCGCTCCGCCCGGAGCCCGATCACCTCGGCAGGCCTTTACGACGGGGAGCGGTTCGATGCCCGCAGCCACGACCCGGCATGGTCGACGGCGTCGTTCGACGACTCGCACTGGAACGGTGTCGTCGTGTCGGCGCAGCAGCATCCGCTCGTCCCTGACGACGGACCGCCGCTGGTGGTGACCGAAGCGATCTCCTGCCGCCTCTGCGGGCACACGCCCAGCGGCGCCGCTGTGTACGACGCGGGACAGAACATCTCAGGGCGAGTGCGCATCCGACTGCGCGGTGCGCGCGGGGCACGCGTTCGGCTGGAGCATGCGGAAGTGCTCGAACCGGACGGCGCTCTGTCGCGGCGTCCGCTGCGGTCTGCTGCGGCGGCCGACGAGTACATCCTGCGTGGAGACGCGGAGGAGACCTGGCAGCCGCGATTCACGACCCACGGCTTCCGTTTCGTCTCGGTGGAGAGCGCCGACGGTCCGGTCGAACTGGTCGAGCTCACGGCTGAGGTGATCCACAGCGAGATGCAACGGCGAGGCTGGTTCAGGTCATCGGATCCCGCGCTGAACCGTTTTCACGACAACGTCGTGTGGAGCCTCCGCGGCAACTTCGCCGGCCTGCCGACCGATTGCCCGCAGCGGGACGAGCGGCTGGGCTGGACGGGTGATATCGCGGCCTTCGCGCCGACCTCCCTGTTCCTCTACGACACCGAGCCGGTGCTCTCGAGCTGGCTCACCGATCTGGCACTGGAGCAGCGGGAGTACGGCTCCGTGCCGTTCTTCGTGCCCTGGGTCGACATCGCTCGGCCGCGAGTACCGGCAGCGGCCTGGTGTGATGCCGCGACCATCGTGCCGTGGGCCGTCTATCAGGAATCCGGAGACCTCACGGTGCTCGCGCGGCAGTACGAGTCCATGACCGGGTGGGTGGACGAGGTCGCCGGCCTCTCCGGCCCCGACGGGCTGTGGCGCGATCACTTCCAATTCGGCGACTGGCTCGATCCGACCGCCCCGGCCGACGCACCCGCGCTCGCAAAGGCCCACGCCGACTTCATCGCAAATGCCTACCAGGTGCACTCGCTGCGGATCGTGTCGCAGGCGGCGCACCTCCTCGGTCATCGACCCGATGCAGAACGCTACGCAGACCGTGCCGCGATGGTGGCCGATGCCCTGCGTGCCGCCTACCTCGCCGCTGACGGAACCACCCCCGGCGATGCCGCCGCCGAATACGCCATCGGCATCGTGTACGACCTTTTCCCGGCACCCCAGCGGGCGGCGGCGGGTCGCCGACTCGCCGAATTGGTGCGAGCTGCCGGGCACCGGATCATGACCGGCTTCGTCGGCACCCAGTTCGTCTGCGACGCGCTCGACGCCACCGGTCACCGCGACGACGCCGTGCGGCTCGTCCTGCAGCGCGAAGCGCCATCGTGGCTGGCCACCGTCGAGCGCGGCGCCACGACCATCTGGGAGCGCTGGGACAGCATGCTCGCCGACGGGTCTGTGAATCCCGGCTGGATGACCTCGTTCAACCATTACGCCTTCGGCAGCGTCGCGGACTACCTGCACCGCCGCGTCGCGGGTCTCGCACCCGCCTCGCCCGGGTGGCGCACCGTCCTGATCGACCCCTACCCGGGTGACATCCTGGCATCCGCGTCGGCCGCCCACCTCAGCCCCCAGGGCATGGTGAGCGTGGCGTGGGAGCACACCGGCACGACGCTGGCGGTTCGCGCCGCCATTCCACCCGGGATGCAGGCGCGGCTGCGCCTTCCGGGCCGGCCCGACATCCAGCTCGAGGCAGGCACGGTGGAGCTCAGCGCCGAGCTGTGAGCGCGGCGCGTCGGGCGACAGGTCTCAGATCGGCGTGTTGTCCTGCTGATGGGGAGTCGACTTGTGCCGCCCGGGCACTTCCGGGTACTCGTCACTCGCCACCTCGCCCGCCGGCGAGGCCGCGGGTGGCGTGACGTCATCCACGGTGAGCAGTCCGTCGGGGTCTTTCGCGTCGTGCTCACCGGTCAAGCGTTCGCCGATGGCCGATTTGTCTCTGTCCTGGGTCATCGATTCCTCCATTGATCGTGCTCGGGTTCGTGCGGGCCTGGTTCACGCAAGCGGCGCCGACGGCGGGTTGGCGTGGCCCGACGCCAGCGCGGCGAGCAGCTCGTGCAGGGCATCCGTCGACGACACCGTCGGGGCCCAGCCGAGCACCGCGCGGGCCCGCTCGGTCGACATCACCGGCACGCTCGTCGCGATGTCGACCCAGCCCGGATCGGACGGCTGCAACCGCGCCCGCCACGATGCCCACACCAACGCGCGCAGCACCGAGCGACGGAACGGCACCGCACGGCCGCCCAGCGCCGCTGCCAGCACCGGGGGCGTCACCACCGGTTCCGCCGCGAGGTTGAAGGCGCCGCCCGCCG
>BADC01000613.1 GCA_000333435.1 Corynebacterium-like bacterium B27
TCGTGGCGGTGATGGTGATGGTGTCCGTCGCGACCTTCGACTGGCACTCGATCAAGCCGTCGACCCTGAAGGCGATGCCGGTGGGGGAGACGGCGGTGATGGTCGCGACCGTCGCCGTGGTCGTGGCGACCCACAACCTCGCGATCGGCGTGATCGTCGGCGTCGTCGTGGCAATGGTGATCTTCGCCCGCCGCGTCGCGCACTTCGCCTCGGTCACGCGTGACGTGCGAGCGGACGATCCCGTTCCGACCGCTCACTACACGGTCGACGGCGAGCTGTTCTTCGCCTCCTCGAACGACCTCACGACCCAGTTCGACTACGCCGGCGACCCCGACCATGTCGTGATCGACATGTCCAACAGCCATATCTGGGACGCCTCCACCGTCGCCACCCTCGACGCCATCACGACCAAGTACGAACAGCACGGCAAACACGTCGTGTTCGAGGGACTCAACGACGCAAGCACCGAGTTCCACGGCCGCCTCGCCGGAAAGCTCGGCACCGGACACTAGGCACCGTTCGAGCATCGCGACACGATACGACACGACACGTCCGGATACGAGGTACGGGCGACGCGCTCGGCTCAGCCGGGGCTGCGGCGCTCGATCAGGACCGTGTCGCGCCAGCGGCCGGCCGACGGGCCGTAGGTCATGAGAGCGATGCGTTCGCGGTGCCCGATGCGGCGGAAACCTGCGCGTTCGTGGAGCGCGAGCGAGGCCGTGTTCTCGGGGAAGATGCTGGATTGGATCGTCCAGTAGCCCGCTTGCTCGGCGGCGATGACGAATGCGTCGAGGAGTACTGTTCCGACGCCGCTGCCGCGGGCGGATGCGGCGATGTAGAGGGAGTGCTCGATCACGCCGCGATAGACGTCGCGGGCCGAGACGGGTGTAGCCGCAGCCCAGCCCACGACGATGTGATCACGGACGGCGACGAGGCGGGGGTGGTCGATCCGGGTGCGGGTGAAGGTGTCCCAATCGGGTGGCTCGGCCTCGAAGGTGGCATCGCCGGTGGCGATTCCCTCGCGATAGATCGCCTGGACTGCGGCCCAGTCCGCGGGTTCCAGCGAGCGGATGCGGATGGCGGTCATCGGCAGCAGGACGCGCCGATCGTGGCCGATTCGGCGTCGGGTGCGCCGCAGCATCCGCTGTCGGCGGGACTGGTGGAGCAGACGCCGGTCTCGGGGAGGACGAGGTTCACGATGCGGGCCCCCTCGTGGTTGTCGGCGAGTTCGTCGGCGATGGAGCGCACCTGCTCGTAGCCGGTGGCGAGCAGGAAAGTGGGGGCGCGGCCGTAGGACTTCATGCCGGCGATGAAGAAGTTCGGTTCGGGGTGGGTGAGCTCGGCGACGCCGTGGGGCGGGACGGTGCCGCAGGAGTGCAGGTTCGGGTCGATCAGGGGCGCGAGGGCGCGAGGTGCTTCGACGATGTCGTCAAGGCCCAACCGGACTTCACGGAGCAGCTCGAGATCGGGCCGGAAGCCGGTTGCGTTCACGATCACGTCGGCGTCGAGGGAGAACGGGATGCCGGCGCGACGCCCGAGCGCTCGAACGCCGGCACCGCTGTCGCCGCTCTCGTCGCTGGCGTCGATGGCGTCGATCTCGAACTGGTCGACGAGAGTGATGCGGCCGGTGGCGACGAGCTGGTCGACGCGGTGCCCGATGGAGGCGCGGTCGGGGAGTTGGTCGTCGGCGCCGGTGAACACGCGCGCGGCGGTGGGGTTGCGGATGGCCCAGGAGATCTGGGTGTGGGGGAGCGCGGCGAGGGCGAGGAGGCTGTTCGCGGCGGAGTGACCGGCGCCGACGACGAGCACCCGCTTTCCGGCGAACCGGTCGCGGTCGCGGCCCAGGACGTCGGGAAGCCCGGTGACGATCCGGTCGGCACCGATGGTGGGTTCGAGGCCCGCCGCGGTGAGCGGGTTGGGGGTGCGCCAGGTGCCTGAGGTGTCGATCACAGCGCGAGCGAGGACGTCTGTCGTCGTTCCGCCGTGCTCGACCCGGAGCAGGAACGGCGTGCCGGCCCGGCCGCTCGATCGGGTGCGGTCCATGCCCTGTCGGGAGACCGCGGTGACGCGGCTTCCGAGGCGGATGCGCGGCTGGAGGGCCGGGGTGTGGGCGAGTGGAGCGAGATAGGAGTCGAGGAGGTCACCGCCGGTGGGGGAGTGCTCGCCGTTCGGGGCGTGCCAGCCAGTGGCCTCGAGGAGCCGCACGGAGGCCGGGTCGAGGAGGTAGGTCCAGGGGGAGAACAGGCGGGTGTGGGCCCACTCGGCGATCGCGCTGCCGGCTCGGGAGCCGGCTTCGAAGATGACGACGTCGAGGCCGCGCTCGAGGAGGTGCGCCGCCGCTGCGAGCCCGACGGGGCCGGCGCCGATCACCGCGACCGGAAGTCCGGCCAGGCGCGAGTTGGCGCTGCGGGGCGGGACGGTCAGCGTCATGGTCATGGTCATGGTCGTGGTGTCAGCCGGATGTCAGGCGCCGGCCGGGAGGATCTCGGTCAGCAGCTGCTCGACGCGGGCTTTGATGTCGTCACGGATCGGACGGACCTCCTCGATCGCGCGGCCCGCGGGGTCGGTGAGCTCCCAATCCTCGTAGCGCTTGCCGGGGAAGATCGGGCAGGTGTCGCCGCAGCCCATCGTGATCACCACATCGGAGTCCCGAACCGCGTCGGTGGTGAGGATCTTCGGCCGATTCGACGCGATGTCGATGCCCTCCTCGGCCATCACGGCGATCGCGACCGGGTTGATCTGGTCTGTCGGCTCACTGCCGGCCGAAAGCACCTGCACCCGGTCGCCGGCGAGGGCCTGCAGGTAACCGGCGGCCATCTGCGATCGGCCGGCGTTGTGGACGCAGACGAACAGGACGGTGGGAGTCGGGGTCATGATTCATCCATCTCAGGCCGGGGCGGTGTATCGAAGAGCGTCGATGAATGAAGTCTGACGGCAAACATCGACGTTTGTCAATGTTTGTGAGATGCTGGACGCATGCCCGCCACCGAACTGCTGCCCGTGACCGATGTCACCGCCTGCTGCACACCAGCCGGGCGCGCGGCGATGCCCGCGGGGGAGGCGGAGGACCTGGCACGGACGTTGAAGGCGTTGGCCGATCCGGCCCGACTACGGTTGCTGTCGATGGTCGCCGCCCACGACGACGGCGAGGCGTGCGTCTGCGATCTCACCGAGCCGCTCGGCCTCGCACAGCCGACGGTATCGCATCATCTGAAGATCCTCGTCGACGCCGGTTTCCTGACCCGCTCGAAGCGAGCGACGTGGGCGTACTACCGGCTCGTCCCAGGTTCCCTCGACCGAGTCGCCGGTCTCCTGCCCGCAATCTGACCCGCGCGGAGGCGGGGATGCATCCGCTCATCGTCTCAGCCAGCGCCCGGCCAGCTCGTCACCAGAGGTCGATGGGTATTCGTATTCGGTGTTCCGTTCGGGCCATGGTGCCCCCGGGCATCCATTCAACTCGGGGCTCAGCGATGAACGGGCGCAGCGGCCCGCGCTCCAGAGCGACGCAGAGATTGATGTCAAGCCAACCGAGGAACTGGCCGAGTGAAACGTTCTTCACCAGAAACCACGGCAATCCGAGGACCCAGGCGATGAGGCCAAGGGGGATGAGGAGCCAAAGCAGAAGTGCGCGAGCCGTCACCAGCACGATCGCTGGAATCGGTTCGAGCGGCTGACGCCCCGTCTGAATGGCGAACTCGGCTCGCCAATCTGGCTGATGCGGTTTCACCCGTCGCGGTTCTGCCATGCAGAGATCGTATTGGCCTCGACAAGATCGGAACTTGGGACCAGCAGGGGACTTCACGGCCCCTCCCGACGCAACGCGTCGCGGGCGACTCGATCATGGCCCACTTCTGGTCAATCGGACTCCGAGACGCGCACACTCTCAATCCGGTCGAGTGTCTCGAATTCGACGAATGGGCATGTGAATTGCTCGGTGTTCCAAGAGTCACTCGAGAGAGATGCGGAGGCAGACAACCTGCATCGAACCGCTGTGCCGCCTGACATCAGCAAGGTCGCCTCGAGACGCGCCTGGGACGGCGAGCCTTTGATGTCGATGTCGAGGCTGGTCTGCTGGAAGGCTCGACCTTTGTAGTCGGCTCCGACCGTGCTTGTGATCGAGCCTTGCCCGCGGACGGAGTAGGTCGGATTGCTCGAAGTGACGGCGACCGGCACCTCGATCGATTCGGATCGCGATGGGTCAGGCCAAAGAGCGATGGCGAGGGGTATCGAAATAGCCGGAACGGCAATCACGACCGCCCACCCGAACAGCTTTCTTCTCTTCAGCGATCGGGCCTCTTCGTCAGTCGCGCGACTGACCGAACTGTGGCCTGGGGCTGATCGGCGTGCTTTGTGCTGCGGATCACAACTGTAATCATGCCGGTCAGCGGCGGCTCGTGTAGTCGATGAAGGTGGTGCCGCGGAGACCGTCTAATTCGCGTCCTGTGCGAAGAGGCGGTCTGCATATTGACATAATGTGCATTATCAGCGCTTGCGCTACGAGCTGAAGATGCGGTGCAGCCGCCTGCTGACGACCGCACCGCATCCTGTGTCGACTCAGTTCCAGGGTGCCGCCGCGAAGGACTTCTCGTACTCGCCACGCATGGCGTCGCCGCCGTTCTTCTTCCAGTCGGCGACGATGCCTTTCCAGTCCGAAACGGGCCGGCGACCCTGCAGCACAGCGTTCTGAGCATCCGTCATCTCTGCGGTGAGCTGCGCCCCCTTGCGGTCGAATGTCGCCGACTGCAACCCGAACGCGGCATCGACGTTCAGGAACGGCGCGACCTGACGCTGGTAGCTGTCGAGCGTCTCGGCCGCCTCGGGCCGCCCGGCGACATACAGCGGATCGACCGAGCGCGCCAGGAATTGCAGCTGCACCTTCGTCTCGTTGATGCCCTGGCTGGTGAGGATCGGGTCGGTGCCCTTGAGGTCGTAGTCCACGCCCTCGACGCCGTATCGGGTCGCCAGGTACTCCGTCGACCCGAACGGCGAGGCGAACCAGTCCAGCACGCGCAGCAGCATCCGCACCCGCTCTTTGTCGCTCGTCTTCTTGATGGCCATCAACGAGTAGACACCCGGGTACCCGGTCTTGATGGTCTTTCCGGGCTCGTACTCCGGCGGCGCCATCGGAGCGATCCGGAGCTCCGGGAAGTCCTTGGTGTAGTTCTCGAGGTAGTACGGCATGTCGTAGATCGAGCTGAGGCCGCTCATGGCGATCGTGCCGCCGGCGAACAGCTGCTCCAGCGAGGTGTTCCCGGCGAACGAATCCGGATGCATGTACCCGGCACTCCACATGTCGCGCACGTACGAGAGAGCGTCGACGAAGGCATCGGTCTCCCAGGTGTGGGTGAACTTCCCCGCGTCCTGCACCCACACCGACGGCGCCCCGTGCATCTCTTTGGCGTAGTTGAGCGTTCCGCGCGCGTTGCCGATGGCCCAGCGGTTGGCGGAAGGCTGCGTGAGTGCAGCACAGAGGTCGAGGAAGTCCTGTTTGTTCGACACCGACGGCGTGAGGCCCATCTTCTCGAAGATGTCGGCACGGGTCTGCATGACGAAGTTCATGCGCCCGAAGACGAGGGGAATGCCGTAGATCCCTCCCCCGAACGACGCGCCACGCCAGTACTGCTCGGGAATGCCGGCGAGGTTCGGGAACTCCTTGACCGCGTCGCCCGCGAGGAACTCCGTGAGGTCGGTGAACTTCGCCGGGAGCACGCCGGAGAGCTGCGGGAACTTCAGGTCGAACTGCACGAGCTCGGGCAGGTCGTTGCCGGCGATGAGGCTCTGCACCTTCGTGACCGAGTCCTGCCCCTGCACGATCGAGGTCAGGTTCAGCTTCGCGTTCACCTGCTCGTTCGCGTTCTTCCAGAACGCGTTGTTGCCCATCGACGGTCCGGCACCCGCATCCGAGATGAAGATGACGCCGGTGATCTCCGATCCATCCCCTGGCACGTCCGAGACAAGGGTCGGCGGGTTGGCGGGGAACTTGGTGAAGACGTCGAGGATGTCCTTGGACAGGTCGCCGGCGATGTCCGGCGTCGGCCCGTTCACGGGCGTGTAGTCGGGAAGGTTCCCGAACGCACTCCCTCCCCCGCTGCCGGCGCTCTGCTGGGGCGTGCAGGCGGCCAGCAGGGCGGTCGCGCCCACGGCGGCCGACAGGCCGAGGAACTTACGTCGATCCAACTGCATTGTCAGGGTCCTTTCGAGTGGGACGGGATGCGGGCTAGCCCTTGATGGAGCCGGAGAGCGCGCCCTCGGAGAAGTGCTTCTGCAGGAACGGGTAGAAGCACAGGATGGGGATGACGCTGAGCACGAGGATGGCCATCTTCAGCGACTGCTGTGGCGGCGTGGTCTGGCCCGGCTGCACGGGGACCTCGGCGCTGACCGAGGTGCTGTCGACCACGAAGGTGCGCACCACCAGCTGCACCGGCCACATCGAGGTGTCGTTGATGTAGAGCAACGCGGTGAAGAAGCTGTTCCAATACGCCACGGCGTAGAACAGGGCGACGACCGCGATGACGGCTTTCGACACCGGGATCACGATCCGGAGCAGGATCTGCAGGTCGTTCGCGCCATCGATCCGCGCGGCATCCAGGAGCTCCTGCGGGATGTCCATGAAGAACGACCGCATGATGATGACATTGAAGGCGTTGATGGCCACCGGGATGATGAGCGCCCAGTAGGTGTTGAGCAGTCCCAGGTACTGAACCATCAAGTAGCTCGGGATGATGCCGGGTGCGAACAGGAGCGTGAACAGCACGATCATGAGCAGAGGCCGGTGGCCGAGTGCGTTCGGCCGCGACAAACCGTACGCCAGACCGATGGTGGAGGCAACCGAGATCGCCGTGCCGACCACGGTGATACCGATGCTCACCGCCAAGCTCTGCAGCACCACTCCCCCGGAGAGCACCGCCTCATAAGCGGCGAAGCTCGGATGCGTGGGCCACAGCACGAACCCACCCGACTCGGTGATCTGCCGCTGATCGGCGAAGCTCGTCGCCACCACCGAGACGAACGGGATGATCACGAGGAGGCAGGACAGGACGAGCACCACCGACTTCCACGAACCGTTCCAGACCCGGCGGGCCAGCGGCGAACTCTGCCGCGTTCTGCTGAGGGTGGTCATGACTGGTACAGTCCTCTCTCGCCGAACAGGTGGGCGGCCTTGTTGGCCAGGAGCACCAGCACCACGCCGATGATGCCCTTGATGAGGCCCACCGCCGCCGAGAGGCCCCAGTTGCCGGCCACGATCCCGTTGTTGTACACGTAGGTGTCGATCACCTCGCTGGCAGCGAGACCCACCGCATCCTGTTGCAGGATGAGCTGCTCGAAGCCGACCGAGAGCACGTCGCCGAGTCGCAGGATGAGCAGCAGCACGATCATGCCGCGGATGCCCGGCAAGGTCACGTGCCAGAGCTGCCGGAGCTTGCTGGCACCGTCGACGGCGGCCGCCTCGTACAGCTGCTGGTCGACGGCCGACAGCGCGGCGAGGAAGAGGATCATCGACCAGCCCGCATCGCGCCAGATCGACTGGGTCGTCACCAGCGCGAGGAAGGTGTCGGGGTTGCCGACGAAACTGAAGGTGTCGGCCCCGATCGAGCGCAGCCAGGTGTTGACGAGCCCCGCGTCGCCGAGCATCGACTGGAAGATCGACACCACGATCACCCACGACAGGAAGTGCGGGAGGTACAGGATCGACTGCACCACCGTCTTGATGCGCTCCGCGAGGATCGAGTTGAGCAGCAGCGCGAGCGCCAGCGGGATGGGGAAGATCACCACGATCTGGATGGTCGAGATGATGAGCGTGTTGATGACCGCATTGGTCACTCGCGCATCGCCCGAGAAGAGCACCTGGAAGTTCTCGAACCCCACCCAGGTGGAGTTCTCGATGCCGAGGTACGGCTGGTAGTCCTGGAACGCGATGACGTTTCCGAGCAACGGAACATAGTTGAACAGCACCAGGAGCACCAGCCCCGGTCCCAGCACGGCGAGCAGCAGCCAGTCCCGACGCCATCGGGCTCGCACACGCACCCGCCGCGCGGGCGGGGCTGGGGCTTCTGGGTCGGCCTCCGGCTCGGCCGGCCTGGTGGTCGGGCGAGGCACCGTTCTCTCCAGCACTACGGGTTCTCCTGTCTGAGGCATCGATGCCCTCCTCGGCAGCTTATGTTACAAGATAGAAAGGTATTCCGTTTCGTGTCAAACACAAAATCCCGTATTTGGCCAAATCTCTGGAAACTGCGCTCTCAACTTGACACACAAGTGGCGCTCTGCTGTACTCCTTCTCATATGTCATCCCCGCTGCTGAGAACCGGCATGGGCTTTCCAGGAAGGAGTGGCCACGACGATGAAGGTCACGAGCGTCGAGACGATCGGTTTGCGGGGTGCGACGCCCGAGGGTGGCTGGTCGCACGAGTTGCAGCCGGATGACGTCGTCCACACCCTGATCGTGGTGCACACCGACTCGGGCACCAGCGGTGTCGGCAGCGTGTTCACGAGCAGCTCCCTCGTCGATGCCTCACTGGAACTGCTGCGCCCGCATCTGATCGGTGCCGACGCTCGGGAGCCCGATCGGGTGAGCCAGATCCTGCACGAGAACACCTTCTGGCAGGGTCGTGGCGGCGCGGTGACGCACACGATCAGCGGCGTCGACATCGCGCTCTGGGATGCCTACGGCAAGCACCTGGGCGAACCGGTCTCGCGCCTGCTCGGCGGCTCCTACCGCACCCGGGTGCGCCCGTACGCCTCCGTGCTCATGCAGGAAGAGCCCTTGNTGCGGGAGAACCTGCTCGAGTTGCGCGCGCAGGGGTTCCGCGCCTTCCAGATCGGCTGGGGGGCGTTCGGCCGCGAAAGCGCCGCCGTCA
>BADC01000612.1 GCA_000333435.1 Corynebacterium-like bacterium B27
CCCCCTTCTTCTTGTTATGTGTACAGTGTTCACATGACCGGGAGGGGTGTTCGATGAGGTTCATGATGTTCGTGATGGCGGATGCACAGCCAGACGACGTCGCCGACGACTCCGATGTCGATGTCTGGGTCGACGAGCACGATGCGGCGGGGGAGCGGCTGCTGGGCGACATTCTCGATCCGAGTTCGGCGAAGGTCGTCAGGGTGCGGAACGGCGAGCGCCTGGTCACCGACGGAGCGGTGCCGGGTGTGACCGACTCGATCTGGGGCTTCGACATCATCGACGCCGACGACGTCGACCGGGCGCTCGAGATCGCGGCCGGGCACCCGATGGCGCGCAACGGGCGTCTCGAACTGCGCCCGTTCCCCGGCTAGGCGGCGCGGCCGAGCACGTCGAGCAGCCAGGCGTACTCCTCGGCGATCTCCTTCCACCGTTCGTAGCGGCCGGAGACCCCGCCGTGGCCCGCCGACATCTCGGTGCGCAGCAGCACGGGTGCGCCGACGGTGCGGAGGCGCGCCGTCCACTTCGCCGGCTCCACGTAGAGCACCCGGGTGTCGTTGAGGCTCGTGACCGCCAGGATGGGCGGGTAGGCCTGCTCGGAGACGTTCTCGTAGGGCGAGTACGACTTCATGTAGGCGTAGACCTCGGGGTCGTGCAGCGGATCCCCCCACTCGTCCCACTCGATCACGGTCAGCGGGAGCGACGGGTCGAGGATCGAGGTGAGCGGGTCGACGAACGGCACCTGCGCCAGGATGCCGGCGAACAGCTGCGGCGCCAGGTTCGCGACCGCGCCCATCAGGAGTCCGCCCGCACTGCCGCCCTGCGCGGCGAGGAGCTGCGGGGTGGTGAGCCCGGCGCCGATGACGTGCTCGGCGCACGCGATGAAGTCGGTGAAGGTGTTCTTCTTGGTGAGGGTCTTGCCGGTCTCGTACCAGTGCCGGCCGAGTTCGCCGCCGCCGCGCACGTGCGCGATGGCGAACACGACGCCGCGGTCCAGGAGCGACAGCCGGGCCACCGAGAAGCTCGGATCGATCGACGACTCGTACGAGCCGTAGCCGTAGAGCACGAGAGGAGCGGGGGAGCCGGAGGCCAGCACCTCGCGGCGCCCGACGAGGGAGATCGGCACCCGAACCCCGTCGGGTGCGACCGCCCATTCGCGGCGCTGCTCGTAGAGCGCCGGGTCGTAGCCGCCCTGCACCGGATGCCGCTTCAGCAGGGTCGACTCGCCGGAGGCGACGTCGTAGTCGAACACCGACGACGGCGTGACGAACGAGGTGTACCCGTAGCGCACCGTCGGCTGCGACCACTCCGGGTTCCCCGCGGTGCCCACCGCGAACAGCGGCTCGTCGAACTCGACCGGCATCAGCGCCGAGCCGTCGATGGTCGTCGCATCCGCCGCCAGCGGCAGCACGGCGATGCGGGTGAGCCCGTCGCGCCGGTAGTCGACCGTGAGGTGGGTGGCGAAGGCATCCACCTCCTCGAGGCGCACGGCGGGGTCGTGCGCCAGCACGGTGTGCCAGGATGCCCGATCGGCCGGCCGGGCCGGGTCGACGTCGATCAGTTCGAAGTTCTCGGCGCCGTCGTTGTGCAGGATGAGCAGGCGATCCTGCCCGCCCACGACCGCGTGCTCCACCGAGTACTCGACGCCCTCCCGCCGCGGCCAGACGACCCGGAAGCCCGCAGCCGGGTCGAGGGTGTCCAGAAGCAGCACCTCGCTGGTGATCTTCGACCCGAGGGCGATCTCGAGGTAGCGCTTGCTGCGGGTGAGTCCGACCCCCACCCAGTAGCGCTCGTCGGGTTCGGTGAAGATCTGCTCGTCATCGCCGGCGGCGGTGCCGACGCGGTGGCGCCACACCGTGTCGGGGCGCCAGGCCTCATCGACCGTGAGGTAGTAGACGTCCCGCCCGTCGCCGGAGAAGACCGCCCCGGGAAAGGTCTGCTCGATCAGGTCGGGCAGATCGGCCCCGGTGTGCAGGTCGCGGATGCGGAGGGTGTAGCGCTCGTCGCCCGCCGTGTCGACCGCGTAGGCCAGCAGGTTGCCGTCGGGGCTGACGTCGAAGGAGCCGAGTGAGTAGAAGTCGTGACCCTCGGCCTCGAGGTTGTCGTCGAGCACCACCTGTTCGCCCGGGATGGCGGCGCCGGGCGCGATGGCCGGCGGCGTCCAGTCGTCCTCGCCCGCGATCGGCGCCCGGCAGTGCACGTCGTACTGCGCGCCCTCGACCGTGCGGGTGTAATACCAGTAGCCACCGTCGCGCACGGGCACGGAGAGGTCGGTCTCGAGGGTGCGCGCCTTGATCTCGTCGAAGATGCGCTGCCGGAGCTCGGCGAGGTGCGCGGTCTGCGCGTCGGTGTAGGCGTTCTCGGCTTCGAGATACGCGATCGTCTCCGGGTTCTCCTTGTCTCGCAACCACTCGAAGGGGTCGATCACGACGTCACCGTGCTGGGTTCGCTCGAACGGGATCTGCCGGGCGACGGGAGGGAGAGCATCCATGGTTCCAGCGTAGAGCGACGATCGAGTTGACCTCGACGGAGGCGGATGCGAGTATCGTCACGGCTCCTGTTCGGGCCACCCGACGACCGCGAACATCCGGTGAACATTCACACCCGCCGGATCGGCGCGCGACGGAGGCGATCAAGGCTGGAGAGGCACGGGTGGATCTGACCGTCATCGTCGTGCTCGTCATCAGCCTGGCGCTGTTCTTCGACTTCACGAACGGGTTCCACGACACGGCGAACGCCATGGCGACGCCGATCGCCACCGGTGCGCTGAAGCCGAAGGTGGCCGTGGCCTTGGCGGCGGCGCTGAACCTCGTGGGGGCCTTCCTCAGCACCGAGGTGGCGAAGACCATCTCGAACGGGTTGATCAAAGAGGGCGACGGCGGGGTGCAGATCCTGCCCGAGATGATCTTCGCCGGCCTCATCGGCGCCATCGTCTGGAACCTCGTCACCTGGTTGTTCGGGCTGCCGTCGAGTTCGTCGCACGCGCTGTTCGGGGGCCTGATCGGTGCCGCGATCGTGGGGGCCGGGTTCGGTTCGGTGGACTACAGCGTGCTGGTGAGCAAGGTCATCCTGCCCGCGGTCATCGCCCCGGTGGTGGCGGGCGTCGTCGCGTTCACCGCGACCAGGCTCGCCTACCTCATCACGCGGATGCCCGCCTCGTCGGCGCAATCGGGCGTGCGGGGGCGGTTCCGCTACGGCCAGATCTTCTCCTCGTCGCTCGTCGCGCTCGCGCACGGCACCAACGACGCGCAGAAGACCATGGGCGTGATCACCCTCATGCTCATCTCCGCCGGGTTGCAGGACTCCGGGAGCGGGCCGCAGATCTGGGTCATCGTCACCTGCGCGGTCGCGATCGCGCTCGGGACGTACATGGGTGGCTGGCGCATCATCCGAACCCTCGGCGCCGGACTCACCGAGGTGAAGCCCGCCCAGGGCTTCGCCGCCGAGACGAGCACGGCCGCGACCATCCTCGCCTCCAGCCACCTCGGCTTCGCCCTCTCCACCACCCAGGTCGCCTCGGGATCGGTGATCGGCTCCGGCCTAGGCCGCAAGGGCGCCTCGGTGCGCTGGCGCACGGTGGGGCGCATCGGTCTCGGCTGGGCCATGACGCTGCCCGCCTCGGCCATCGTGGGGGCGTTGGCGGCCCTCGTCGCCACCCTCGGCACCACGGGCATCCTGATCGACCTGGTGCTCGGCCTCGCCGTCATCATCACGATCTTCCTGCTCTCCCGGCGCAACCGCGTCGACTCGAACAACGCCATCAGCGAGGTCGACGCCGCGGCCGTCGCCGTGCGCAGCCCGAAGGCCACCCGGCGCAAGCGGAAGGCGGCCGGATGATCGACTGGGCTTCGTTCGTGGCGGTCGCACTGGCGTCGCTGTTCTCCACCGCAGTGGTGGTCAGCCTGTATTCCTTCGGGCTGCGCTTCCGTGCGCTCACGCATCCGGATGCCCGCACCGGCGAACCCGTGCGCCCCGGGTACGCGACGGTGCTCTCCTACCTCTGCTTCGGCCTCAGCGCCTGCGCGGTGCTCTTCGGCATCTACCTGATCGTGCCGTTCCTCCACTCGTAGTTCTCGGGCTCGGTCGTTCTTCTGCGGCGTGGGGCGCGTTCCCGGGCTCGCGCTCGTACCATGGAGTCATGACCGTCGAGTCCGCCGCCGCAACCGACACCGTCCCCGTCGCCGCGATCGTGCCCGCCCTGCGCACGGCTTTCGACCGCGGGGTGACCCGCCCGTTGCGGTGGCGCATCGAGCAGCTGAACGCGCTCAAACGGATGCTCGAGGAGCGCTCCTCGGAGATCGAGGACGCCCTCTTCCACGACCTCGGCAAGAACCCGGCCGAGGCACAGCTCACCGAGGTGGGCATCGTGCTCTCGGAGATCGCCCACACCCTGACGCACCTGCGCGGCTGGCTGCGGCCGCGCCGCGTCGCGGTTCCGCTCGCGATCGCACCGGCCTCCGCCTCGACGATGCTCGAGCCGCTCGGCGTGGTGCTCGTGATCGCGCCGTGGAACTACCCGGTGCAATTGCTGCTCGCGCCCCTGATCGGCGCGCTGGCGGCCGGCAACGCGGTGCTGCTCAAGCCGAGCGAACTCGCACCGGCGACCTCCGCCCTCCTGGCGGCGCTCGTGCGCGAGTACCTCGACCCGCGCGCCGTCGCCGTCGTGGAGGGCGGGGTGGAGGAGACGACCGAACTCCTCGCCGAGCGCTTCGACCACATCTTCTACACCGGCAACGGCACGGTGGGCCGCATCGTGATGACGGCCGCGGCGAAGCACCTGACGCCCGTCACCCTCGAGCTCGGCGGCAAGTCGCCGGTGTACGTCGACGACACGGTCGACCTGGCAGCGGCCGCCCGGCGCATCGCCTGGGGCAAGTTCATGAACGCCGGCCAGACCTGCGTCGCCCCCGACTACCTGCTCGCCACCCCGGCGGTGGCGGAGCGTCTCGTGCCGCACCTCCTGGAGGCGATCGGCGAGCTCTACGAGGGCGACCCGCGGTCGAGTTCGAGCTACGGCCGCATCGTCAACGATCGCCAGTTCAGCCGGCTCACCGGTCTGCTGGCGGGCGAGACGGTGCTCGCCGGAGGCCGCTCCGACGAGCGCACGCGGTATCTCGCGCCGACCGTGCTCGGCGACGTCGCCCGCGACGCGCCGGTGATGCGCCAGGAGATCTTCGGGCCGATCCTGCCGATCGTGCACGTCGACGGTCTCGACGACGCGATCGCGTTCATCCGCTCCGGCGACAAGCCGCTCGCGCTCTACGCGTTCACGAACTCGAAGACCGCGGCTCGCCGCATCCTCACCGAGACCTCATCGGGTGCGGTGGGCTTCGGTGTGCCGGCCGCTCACCTGTCGGTGCCGGGGCTGCCGTTCGGCGGAGTGGGGGAGAGCGGCATGGGGCACTACCACGGGCGCCGGAGCGTGGAGACCTTCAGCCACGAGAAGGCGGTGCTGCACAAGCGGCTGGTGCCCGACACGCTGCGGCTCGTCTACCCGCCGTTCACCGAGCGCAAAGACGGATTCATTCGTGGATTGCTCCGCCGTTTGAGCTGAGGCGACGGGTAGAGTCGATGTCGTCCAGCCACAAGCGACACGACACAGCAATGGAGCACACCCCGTGACCACCCGTCTCGAAACCGACAGTCTCGGCTCGATCGAAATCCCCGCCGACGCCTACTGGGGCATCCACACCGCGCGGGCGCAGGAGAACTTCCCGATCAGCCGGCGGCCCATCTCCGTCTACCCCGACCTCATCAACGCCCTCGCCATCGTGAAGCAGGCGGCGGCCCGCGCGAACCGCGAGATCGGGGTCCTGGAGGGCTGGAAGGCCGACTGGATCGAGGAGGCGTGCGACCGCATCCGAGCCGGGGAGTTCCACGACCAGTTCGTGGTGGGGGTCATCCAGGGCGGCGCCGGAACCTCGACGAACATGAACGCCAACGAGGTCATCGCGAACGTGGCGCTGGTGGCGCACGGGCATCCGCAGGGCTCGTACGACGTGCTGCACCCGCTCGACGACGTGAACCGCAGCCAGTCGACCAACGACGTGTACCCCACCGCGGTGAAGCTCGCGATGTGCTTCTCGCTCGATCGGCTGATGGCCGAGCACGCACTGTTGCGCGACGCCTTCGCCGAGAAGGGCCTCGAGTTCGCGCACGTGCTGAAGGTGGGCCGCACCCAGCTGCAGGACGCGGTGCCGATGACGCTCGGCCAGGAGTTCCACGGCTTCGCCACGACGCTCACCGAGGACCTGGAGCGGATGCGGCACACCCTGCCCCTGCTCTGGGAGATCAATCTCGGTGCGACCGCGATCGGCACCGGCATCACCGCCGATCCGGCGTACGCGTCGACCGTGTGCCGGCACCTACGCGAGCTGACCGGCTTCCAGCACGTGACCGCCGCCGACCTGGTGGAGGCCACGAGCGACGCCGGCGTGTTCATGACGCTCTCGGGCGTGCTGAAGCGCTCGGCCATCAAGCTGTCGAAGATCTGCAACGACCTGCGGCTGCTCTCGAGCGGCCCGCAGGCGGGGCTCGGCGAGATCAACCTGCCGCCGCGGCAGGCCGGCTCGAGCATCATGCCGGGGAAGGTCAACCCGGTCATCCCCGAGGTGGTGAACCAGGTCGCCTTCGCGGTGGCCGGTGCCGACGTGACGGTGATGATGGCGGCCGAGGGCGGGCAGCTGCAGCTGAACGCCTTCGAGCCGGTGATCGCGCACTCGCTGCTGCAGAGTCTCGCCTGGATGACGGGCGGCTGCCGCACCCTGCGCGAGAACTGCGTGGTGGGCATCACCGCGAACCTCGACCGGCTCGACACGATGGTGTCCACCTCGGTCGGCGTCGTCACGGCGCTGACGCCGTACATCGGCTACGCGGCCGCCTCCGCCCTGGCGAAGACGGCCCTGCTGACGCACCGCAACATCGCCGACCTGGTGGTCGAGGCCGACCTGATGAGCCGCGAGCGCGTCATGAAGCTCATCTCCCCGGCCCGCCTCTCAGGCATCGAGGCCATCACCGCGGCCATCCCCGTGACGGAGCCGCCGCGCGTCTGACTCGCTCGTCCTGGCCGGGCGGCGGGGTCAGTCCTCGAGCACTCGGCAGTGGGTCGTGAGCTGGCCGATGCCGTCGATCCAGATGGTGACCGTGGAGTGGTTCTTCAAGAAGATCTGGGGCTTGCGGGAGTAGCCGGCGCCGGCAGGGGAGCCCGTGGAGATGAGCGTTCCGGGCAGCAGGGTGGTCGACTGCGAGAGCACGGTGATCAGCTTGGCGACGCTGTGGATCATCTCGCTCGTCGACGAATCCTGCACCGTGCGGCCGTCGAGCACGGTGCCGAGGCGCAAGTCCTGCGGATCGGGGACCTCGTCGGCGGTCACCACCACGGGCCCCACAGGCGTGAAGCCGTCGAAGCTCTTGCACCGGATCCACTGCGCCTCGCTGAACTGCACGTTACGGGCCGTGATGTCGTTCACGATGGTGTAGCCGAAGACGTGGTCGAGCGCATCCGCGATGCTCACGTTCTTGGCGGGCTTGCCGATGATGACGCCGAGCTCTGCCTCGTAGTCGACCTCGGTCGACAGCGACTGCGGCCAGCTGGTGGTGCCCTCGTGCGGCGCCAGTGAGCTCGGCCAGAACGCGAAGACCGTGGGGGCTGCCGCCATGTCGAGGTTGAGTTCGGAGGCGTGCGCGCCGTAGTTCAGGCCGATCGCGATGATGGCCGGGGGGCGGGAGACCGCGGGCGCGTGCTCGAAGTCGGCCAGGTCACGCGCATCCTGCCAGCCGTGCCCGGCGACGGCGGCGCGGATGCGTGCCAGCTCGGCTTCGCCGCGCTCGATGAGCTCCTGGAGGTCGCGCGGCGCGTCGTCCACCACCGCCGAGACGGGCAGCACTCGGTGCTCGTCGACGAGGTAGAACCCCGCAGTCTCTGGCCCGGAGGCGGAACGGGGGGTCAGGTGCGCGAATCTCACCACTTCAGGCTATCGGGGCCTCATGGCAGGCTGGTTGGAGTGTCGGCACAGCGTTGGATCCGGTACGCTGTCGGATGTCGCGAAGGTGAGGATTGCTCTTGACGATGTTCGATCCCGGCCGGCCCCCCTCGGCCGCGCCTCTCCCTGCGGTGGCGCAACCCGAAGCCTCGCTGCCCCCGCTGCCCGAGATCGCGCCCGCTGGCCCGGTGCGGCGAGCGCGCACCGGCAGCTTCGCGCTGGCCGTGGTGGGCATCATCGTGCTCGGCTTCGTCTTTCTCGCGGTCGCGGGCTACCTCGTGTTGGGGCTGGGGCCGGCCGCCTTCGTGATCTGCGGCATCCTCGCCCTCGTGCCGCTCGCCGTGGTGCTCACGGTCATCACCGTCATCGACCGGTGGGAGCCCGAGCCGCGGCCGGCGTTGTGGTTCGCGTTCCTCTGGGGAGCCGCAGCGTCCATCGCGATCGCGCTCATCGTCGATTTCGGCGTGCAGCTCACCGTCGCCGTGCTGAGCGACGGGCAGAACACCACTAGCGAGCTCTGGGGCTCGGTCATCCAGGCGCCGATCGTCGAAGAGGGCGCGAAGGCCGCGGGGGTGCTCATCCTGCTGCTGTTCTTCCGCAAGCAGTTCGACGGCCCCATCGACGGCCTCGTCTACGGTGCGACCGTCGCCGCCGGGTTCGCGTTCACCGAGAACATCCTCTATTTCGGGGCAGGCGCTGATCGAATCCGGGGGAGTGGGGCTCGGCTTCACCTTCGTGCTGCGGGGCATCATGTCCCCGTTCGCCCACGTCATGTTCACCTCCTGCACGGGCGTGGCCCTGGGTTTCGCGGCGCGACGCAAGGGCTGGCTCCGTGGAATCGGCATCTTCTTGGTGGGGCTCCTGCTCGCGATGGCGCTGCACGCGCTGTGGAACGGTTCCTCGTTCATCGTCTCGGGCCTCGACGGCTTCTTCCTCATCTACTTCGTGGTGCAGGTGCCGCTGTTCGCGCTGGCGGTCGTCTTCGTGGTGCTGCTGCGCAAGTCGGAGGCCAAACTGACCAGGGCGAGGCTCACCGAGTACGCCGACGCCGGCTGGTTCAGCCCGGCCGAGGTCGACATGCTCTCCTCCGGCGCAGGCCGCCGCCAGGCCGTGCGCTGGGCGCGCACGTTGCCCGGCAACGGCGCATCGGCGCTCCGATCGTTCGTGCGGCACGCCACCCGGTTGGCCTTCGTGCGGCAACGCATGCTCGTCGATCGCGCGAACATCGCCCCGAAGCAGGACGAGGCCGAGTTGCTCGACGCCATCCTGGGCGACCGGGTGGCGCTGGCCGCCGCATCCGCCATCCGCCCGGTCTGACGGCGGATGCGCGGGCGGCTTTGACCTGGCCTCGCCCGTGGGATTGGATGGAAGCATGACTGATTCCAACGGCACCAAGCCCGAAATCGAATTCCCCGAGGGCCCGGCGCCCACTACCCTCGAGATCGTCGACATCGTCGAGGGCACCGGCGCCGAGGCGACGCCGGGCGCGACCGTCGAGGTGCACTACCTCGGCGTCGAGTACGAGACCGGCGAGGAGTTCGACTCCTCGTGGAACCGCGGCGAGACCATCACCTTCCCGCTGAACGGCCTGATCGCCGGCTGGCAGGAGGGCATCCCCGGCATGAAGGCGGGCGGCCGCCGCAAGCTCACGATCCCGCCGCACCTCGCCTACGGTCCGGCCGGCTCCGGCCACTTCCTGGCCGGCAAGACCCTGATCTTCGTGATCGACCTGGTGAACGTGCCCTAACCCACAGCACTTCACCTGCCGGACACCCGTGCCACGGCATCCTCCCGGTTTGCGGCGCGTAGAATGTATCGCCGGATTCTGGGAGGTGCCGTGGCGGAGGACGAACTGGCGCGAGAGCGCGACTACGTCTCAGGACTGTACGCGCGGCTCGACCGACTGCGCAGTGACGCCGAGGCCGAGCTCGCGACGGTGCGACGCGAGAACGTGGGCGGCAACCATCAAAGCCGCTCCGAGCGCGACGCCTTCGCGCGGGCATACGAAGACCGCATCCAGCAGCTGCGCGAAGTGGGAGAGCGGCTCGCGTTCGGGCGGCTCGAGCTCGCGGAGCCGGATGCCGAGGGCTCGCACCTCCACTACATCGGCCGCATCGGACTGCGCGACGAGAATCTCGAGCCTCTGCTGCTCGACTGGCGCGCCCCCCAGGCCCGCGCCTTCTACCAGGCGACCGCGGCCACTCCGCTCGGGACTCGCGCCCGGCGACACCTGACCACTCGTGGCCGCGAGGTCGTGCGGATCGAGGACGAGGTCTTCGACTCGACCCTCCTCGACGAGGAGGGCACCCAGCTGCAGGGTGAGGGCGCGCTCCTTGCCGCCCTGTCGGCGCAGCGCACCGGCCAGATGCACGACATCGTCTCGACCATCCAGGCCGAGCAGGACCGCATCATCCGCTCCGAGCTGGGTGGGGTGCTCGTGGTGCAGGGCGGCCCCGGCACCGGCAAGACCGCCGTGGCGCTGCACCGCGCCGCCTACCTGCTCTACACCCACCGGGAGCGGCTCGGCTCGAGCGGTGTGCTCGTCGTGGGCCCGAGCCGGGCGTTCCTGCAGTACATCAACGCGGTGCTGCCGAGCCTCGGCGAGACCGGGGTGGTGCTCTCGAGCCTCGGCCAGTTGTACCCCGGGGTCGACGCGGTCGCGGAGGACGAACCGGCGGTGGCCGCCCTCAAGGGCTCGGCCGAGATGGCCGCGCTCGTGCGGCGCGCCGTGCGGTCGCGTCAGCGCGTTCCCGAGGAGCCGATCACCCTCGAGATCAACGGCGAGACACTCGTGCTCGAACCGGCGGTCATCGCCGAGGCGATGGCCAAGGCCCGCGAGTCGGGCAAGCCCTACAACGAGGGCCGGGTGCAGTTCGTCAAGAACGTGCTCGCCCAGCTCACGCGCCAGCTCGCCGAGCAGCTGCGCCGCCGTGGCAGCACGGTCGACGACGCCGACCTCGCCTACCTGCGGGAGGACATCCGTACCGCCTACGACGTGCGGGTCGCCCTCAACACCGCGTGGCTGCCCCTCACTCCCGAGAAGCTCCTCGAGGACTTGTTCGCCCGCCCGCAGTGGCTCGCCTCGATCACGAGTCACTGGTCGAAGGCGAAGCGGGAGCTGCTGCGCCGGGGGCGGGGGAGCGCGTTCACCGTCTCCGACGTGCCGCTGCTCGATGAGGCCGCCGAGCTGCTCGGGGAGTACGACCCGGGCAACGCCGCGGCGAAGCGCGCCGAGAAGGCGCAGCGCAAACGCGATCTGGAGAACGCGAAGAACGCGATCCGCAACATGGAGGTGGGCGGACTGGTCTCGGCCGAGGCGGTCGTGGCAGGGTTCGAGGAGTCGACCGTGCGGCTGACCACCGCCGAGCGCGCCGCCTCCGACCGCTCCTGGACCTACGGGCACATCGTCGTCGACGAGGCGCAGGAGCTGTCGCCGATGCAGTGGCGGCTGCTGCTGCGCAAGTCACCGCTGCGCTCGTTCACCATCGTGGGCGACGTCGCGCAGGCGAGCTCGGCGGCGTCGTCGACGAGCTGGTCGGCCACGCTCGAGCCGTTGATCGGCGACAACTGGCGGCTCGAGGAGCTCACGGTCAACTACCGCACGCCCTCGCAGATCGTCGATGCCGCCGAACGGGTGGCGCACGCCAGCGGTCTGACAGTGACCCGCTCGCGCTCGGTGCGCACCACCGAGTGGCCGGTCACCGTGTCGGAAGCCGCGACGGCTGCGTCGCTCCCGGCCGACGCGGCGGCCCAGGCGGTCGACCTCGCCGCGGTCGGCGGCACGGTCGCGGTGATCGCTCCGTCGTCGCTGCTGCCCGCACTCGAGCCGGCACTGGCCGGCGCCTTCGGTGACCGGATGGGGGTCGGCGTCGCCGGCCTGGCGCGCGCGGTGGCGCTGTTGTCGCCCGCCGAGGCCAAGGGCCTCGAGTTCGACGCGGTGCTGGTGGTGTCGCCGGCCGGCATCGTGGCCGAGAACACGCGGGGCGCATCCGCTCTCTATGTGGCGATGACTCGTCCCACCCAGCGGCTCGCGCTGCTGCTGGCGCCGGGTGAGCCGCCGCCGGCGGGTCTCACCGACGACTGACCCCTCGTCAGCTCCGACGGGATCGTCGGAGCTGCACCGCGGCGATCACCGTGACCACGGCGCCGACGACGAGGAGGAACCAGCCGAAGAGCGGGTTGAGGTTGAGGATCACGACCACCGCGCCGATGATCAGGCAGGCGATCGCGAGGACCAGGCCGAGGATGAGGCTCGCGCGGTAACGGCCGGGCGGAAGGGGCTGAGGACTCGTCATGCACGAATGCTAGCGCGGGTGCGTCCGCGGACTGTTGCATTCGGGGCGCCGAGTCAAGCCGTGCCGAGGTCGTGCGCGAAGGGTGGATAATTGATGCATGGGGTGGCGCTGGCGTCGTCGGCGTACGGAGGTTCCGGTGGCGCCGGCCCTCGGCGATCCTTACGCCGAGTACCTCGCGTGGAAGCAGGCGGGTCGCCCTGACCTCACTCCGGCCGACCTCCTGGGCGGCGGCGCGATCGCGCTGCCCGCCGCGGCAGCCGATGACGTGCCCGAAGACGAGGTGCGGATGGTGACGACCGCGCGCCCCCGTCTCACCACCTGACCCAGCCGCGTTGCAGACCACGGGCCGCTCGCCGAGACTGTACGGATGAACGGTACGGGAGCATTCGGCGCGGTCGTGCCGGTGAGCTGGGTGTTCACCGGATTGCTCCTGCTGCTGATCGTGATCAGTGCGGCGGCGGCGCGGGGGAGCATCCGCCGCAATCACCTCGTGGGAATCCGGCTGCCCTCGACCGAGCGCAGCGACAGTGCGTGGCGGGCGGGACACGCCGCCGCGGTGCTACCGGCCGGCGTCGCGTTCGGCGTCGCGCTGCTCGGCAGTCTGGTGGGACTCGTTCAACCGTGGGCGTATGCCGTCACGCTGGCGGCGTTCGTGGGCGGCGTGATCTGGGCGCTGGTGCAGGCGTCGCGGGCCGCGAGGGCGGCGTGATCTCCGCGGTCAGTGCTGGTTCTTGATCACGAAGAACGAACCGCGGATGGTGCCGGCGAGTTTCGACTTCTGGCGCGCGAACTTGAAGCGGTCGGCGAGCTCGGCCGGAACATCCATGCCGTCCGAGAGCTTGAAGCCGACGGCCCGTTTGCCCGCGTCGTCGAGGGTGTACAGGACGTTGATCGACAGACCGCTCTGGTAGAACACGTACGCCCAGCGGATGCCCGAGACCACGAACTCGGTCGCCTCCAGGGGAGGGGAGGAGATGACGAGGTCGCGTTCGTCTTTCAGGATGCGGTGCACCCACTCGACGGTCTCCGTGGCCTCGGCGGCGGGGTGCACGACGAACTCGTGGTCGTACTTGTTCGTGAAGTAGCGGGCTTCGTTCGCGCGAAGCCCGGCCAGCGCATCCGCCACCGGTGACGACTCGAGACCCTCGGTGGAAACGGTGACGAAATCGACGGTGTAGGACATTGCGGATCCCTTCCGGGTGGGTGAGTGCTCGCGCTCATTCCACCAGATGCCGGCGCGCTGCCGCAAACGAGGTGGTGACCGCCGCCACCGGCGCCGCCGAGCCGGCAGCTACAAATGTCGCTTTGTCTGCGTCGCGCGCATATGCTGAGCGCGTGACCGATCGCGCCGACACCTCCGCGCCCCTACCGACGGCCGTTTCGACGCCGACCGTCGGCCCGTCCCGTCGCGCCGTGATCGGCGCCGCGTGGGCCGCGCCGGTCGTGCTGCTCGCCGTGGCCGCGCCCGCGGCAGCCGCCTCCGGTGCGGTGTCGATCTCGACCACCGCGCTCATCCTCAGTCCGACGACCTACGGGTTCAGCGTGATCGTGAAGGAGGGCGCGTCCGGAGTGGCGGGGACATCGGTCTCCGTCGATGTCGAGCAGACCAGCGGGTGGCAGTTCGCCACGACGGCCACGACCGACGGCGACGGTGTGGCGGTCGGCAGTCTCGCGGGCGACACCGTGAACGGCTCGCTGCGGCGCATCCGCGCACGGACGACGGTCGGCGCGGTGGAGTACACGAGCGATGTCGCGCAGGTGCCGCGCCCCACAGCGGTGCTCACCGCCGACTCGGACGGGTCGGATGTCGTCTTCACCGTGGCGGTGCAGTGGGTGTCCAGCGGGCTGGCCGGATTGCGGGCGACCTTGTCGGGGCGCGACGGGTCCGGGGCCAGCACCCTGATGCAGCAGGGATTCACCGATGCCGACGGCCGCTGGGTGTTAAGGATGCCGCGGGCCGACATCCCCGAATCCTTCGTCGCCTTCTCGGCCATCGTCGTCGTCATCGGCGTGACCGGCACCTTCTCCAACGTCGTGCCGCTTCCACCGGCCTAGCCGGCCGACCCGACCCCGGTGGCCCGGGTCACGACGCGCAGGCGGTGAGCGACTCCACCGAGGTGGTGAGGGTCGCGGTTCCGCCGAGGAGCGTGACGTGCGTGACACCCTGGGTGCTCATCGCCGCAAGAGTCACCTGAGGTACGCAGTTGCTGTTCACCACGTAGAGAGGCGCGCCGATGGCGCCCGCCCAGGCGGAGCCTGCCAGTGCATCCGGGAACTTGAGGCCGGTCGCCAAGAACGCCCGGCCGGCCGTCGGGAAGGCGCGGAGGTTGATGTTGGCCGAGGCGGCGAAGCGGTCGGCGCCGCCGTCGCGCACCACTGAGGTGATGCCGGACACGGCGGCGAGGGCGGACTCGATGCCCGGGCTGACCGAGTTCGGACCGCCTGCGATCACGACGTTCTTCACGCCGAGGGTGGTGAGGGTGGCGATCGTCGCCGCGTCGAGGTTGCTCGCGCCGCCGTTCACGAGCACCACCGGGCCGTAGGAGTTCGCCGCGGCCGCGCCGGCGCTGAGGGCGTCGGGGAAGTTCGCGCCGGTGGCCACATACGCGGTCTGGGTGTTGCCGCCGAACGCGTACTCGCTCAGCTTGCGGGAGACCTCGAATCGGTCGGCGCCATCGATGCGCAGAGTGTTCGGCTGGATGCCTTTCAACTGCGCCAGCACAGCGTTCGACACCGAATTCGGGCCGCCGACAACCACGATGCGACCCGGCTGCAGGCGCTGGATCTCCTCGCGCACACCGGTGGGGAGCGCGTCGGTGGGGGTGAGCAACAGGGGAGCGCTGTACCGTGCCGCGGCCGGCCCGGCCGAGAGCGCGTCGGGGTAGTTCGCGCCGGTGGCGACGAAGACCGTGTAGGCACCGTTCGGGTAGGCGCGCTGGGAGATGTTCACCGCCACCTCGAAGCGGTCGGCTCCAGCCACCCGGTCGGGCCCGGCGGGCGGGGTGAGCACGGCCGAAGCGAACAGGTCATCGCCGCCGCCGCAGCCGACCGGCCCGTCTGACGGGTCGCATCCGGTGGCCGTGTAAAGGGCCACCACGAGCGGGTCGGCGCGGTTGATGGCATAGCTCTTCGTGAAGTGCCCGGTCTGCTTGGTCGACGAGGTGGCGTCGAGAGTCAGGTCGGGCTCGTCGTAGACGAGCGGCGGGCCGCCGACGACGGGAGCGGGCCGCACCGGTGTCGTGGCGTCGCCGTAGTCGACCAGCAGGGTGACCAGGCCGCCGTAGAACTGGTTCGGAATGGTCGGGCTCGGCACGGAGGCGTAGTCGAAGTCGACCGTGAACCCCTGACTCGTCGCCGTGATCGCGAGGTTCGTGATCTCGGGCCCGTTCCAGTCGCTCGGCCCGAGCGTCGGCGGCGGGGCGTACCGGATCGGCAGCGGCCCGTTCGAGTCCGCGACCTGCGCCGCAGTGACCGCCGCAGTGACCGTCGCGGCGCTGTCCCCGGCGGCCCCGGCCGCCGAGGCGGAAGCCGAAGCCGACGTCGGCGCGATCAGCGCGAGGGCCACGACGGCGAGAGCCGATGCGGCGACGGATGCGGTGGTTCTGAACACAGACGGGTTCCTTCCGGGAAACGGCAGAGAGCTTGCCCAAGTTATCGGGCACGGCCCCGCTCCGGCAGCCCCACTTTCAAGGGCAAGGGGCGGGCTGCGCCGATGCCGGGTGATCGGTCACACCCGGCCGCCTGTCCCGAGATGGCGCTCTACTGGCTGCGGAGCAGGCTGATGAACTCGTCCGCCATGTCGAGTTGGTGCTGCAGCTTCACGCGTTGCTCGACCGCCCGGTCGATGAACTGGTCGAGCTGTTCCCGCAGCTCCGAGCCGCCATCGTGCTTGAGGGTGTCGATGATGCGGAGCAGTTCGCTCATGTCTTCCAGCGGGAAACCGAGCGGTTTCATGCGCCGGATCAGCATGAGCCGGGCGTAGTCGCCTTCCGTGTAGAGGCGGAATCCGCCCTCGGTGCGCCCGGACGGTTTCAAGAGACCGATCTCGTCGTAGTGGCGGATGGTGCGCAGCGACAACTCGGTCCGCTCGGCCAGTTCGCCGATGTGCATCATCGGCCGGGTCGTCTCGGATTCCATGCGCGCTCTCTCGTCAACTCAACTCTTACGTTAGGGTAGCTTTCTGGATCTCGCACCGGTCGTCTGCCGACGGCCCCATCCCAGAAGGCTCCCTTGATTCTCACCCAGAAGACCGGCTCCCCGAACCGCTATCGACCTGACCCATCCGTCCTCACCGCGCTCCGGTCGCCGCGCATCCTGACTCGCGAAGTGCTCGCCGGCCTGGTCGTGGCCCTCGCTCTCATTCCGGAGGCGATCTCATTCTCCATCATCGCCGGCGTCGACCCCGCGGTGGGGCTGTTCTCCTCGTTCGTCATGGCGGTCTCGATCGCGTTCTTGGGCGGCCGGCCCGCGATGATCACCGCCGCCACAGGCGCTGTGGCCCTCGTCATCGCGCCGGTCGCGCGGGACTACGGCATGGACTACCTCATCGCCACCGTCATCCTCGCGGGCATCTTCCAAGTCCTTTTCGGGGTGCTCGGGGTGGCGAAGCTGATGCGGTTCATCCCGCGGAGCGTCATGGTCGGGTTCGTGAATTCTCTGGCCATCCTGATCTTCGTCGCGCAGCTCCCGCAGCTGCTCGGAGTGACCTGGCTGGTCTATCCGCTGGTGGCGGTGGGCATCCTCATCATGGTGTTCATGCCCAAGATCACGAAGGTCGTTCCGGCACCGCTCGTGGCGATCGTGCTCCTGACCGCCGCGACCTCGGTGTTCGCCTTCAGCGTCCCGACCGTCGGCGATCAGGGCGACCTGCCCCGCAGCCTGCCGTCGCTGTTCCTCCCGAACGTGCCTTTCACCTGGGAGACCTTGGCGATCATCGCGCCATTCGCCACGGCCGTGGCGGTCGTGGGGCTGCTCGAATCGTTGATGACGGCGAAGCTCGTCGATGACATCACCGACACCCACTCCCGCAAGACCCGCGAAGCACTCGGTCAGGGTGCCGCGAACGTGCTCTCCGGCCTCTTCGGCGGCATGGGCGGATGCGCGATGATCGGTCAGACCATGATCAACGTGAAGGCATCCGGTGCCCGCACCCGCATCTCGACGTTCCTAGCCGGCGTGTTCCTGCTGAT
>BADC01000611.1 GCA_000333435.1 Corynebacterium-like bacterium B27
TCGCTCGGNCGCGGAACGTGCTGGCGCTGGCCGACCGCATCCGTCGCACCGCGCCCGGCGGCAACCCGCTGATGATCGCCCTCACCGGAACCCCGCTCATCAACGACGTCGACGACTTCCGTGCGATCTGGCAGTTCCTCGGCTGGATCGACGGCACCAAGCCCACGCCGGTGCTGATGGAGCGGCTCGAGGAGGTGGGGCTGACGCCCGCCGACGCCGGGTTCTTCGCCGAAGCACGTGAGGCCGTGATCGACATGGGCATCGTGCGCCGCCGCAAGATCGACGTGGCCGCCGACCTGCCGTCCAAGCGCATCGTCGACCTCCCGGTCGAGCTCGACGACGACCTGGGGCGGTCGATCCGCGACGCCGAGCGCGAGCTGGCTGCGCGGCTGGTCACCCGCTACCGGCGCCTGGTCGCGGCGCGCGCGAACGCTCGTGGCGACGAGGTCGACGAGCTGCCCGACGACGACCTCATGCGGCTCGTGGCCCGCCAGGAGCTCGAAGACACCAAGGCGACCGAGGAGGGCCTCAACGTCTTCACGATGGTGCGCCAGATCGGCACGGCGAAGGCCGGCCTCGCCGCCGACTACGCGGCCCAGCTGGCGCGCTCGGTGGGCAAGGTGGTCTTCTTCGCCAAGCACATCGCCGTGATGGATGCCGCGGAGGAGCTGTTCGCGAAGCGGGAGCTCAAGACGGTGTCCATTCGCGGCGACCAGTCGGCCACGCTCCGGCAGCGCGAGATCGATGCGTTCAACAACGACCCCGAGGTCTCCGTCGCGGTCTGTTCGCTCACGGCGGCAGGGCGTCGGACTCACCTCCAGGGCGCGTCGAACGTGGTGCTCGCCGAGCTCTCCTGGACGGCGGCCGAGCAGACCCAGGCCATCGACCGCGTGCACCGCATCGGTCAGGAGGAGCCGGTGACGGCCTGGCGCATCATCGCCGCCCAGACCATCGACACCCGCATCGCCGAGCTCATCGACTCGAAGCAGGGGCTCGCGGCGCGTGCGCTCGACGGGTCCGATGAGGAGGTCGGCTCCTCCGACTCGGTGCAGCTCGATGCGCTCGTGTCACTCCTCCGCGACGCCTTGCAGGGCTGACGAAGGGGGCT
>BADC01000610.1 GCA_000333435.1 Corynebacterium-like bacterium B27
CGGGTGCTGCAGGAGATGCTGACCATGCCCTGAAGCACGGGCGCCGCGACGGGGCGATCGCGGTGACCCGGCACTGGGACGAACGGTTGAGCCTCACGGTCACGAACCATGCAGAACCCTCGACGGACACCCCGCAGCCGGCTGAGGCGGATGAGGCTGATGGCGCTGATGGCGCAGTGGTGTCCACGACGGCGGGCAGCGGCATCGCAGGGATGCGGCGGCGGCTCGAGTCGGTGGGCGGCACCCTCGAGGTGCACGAGCGCACCGCGGGTTCGCCGGCCTTCACCATCACGGCGACGCTCCCGGTGCGCGCGGGGCGTTCGCTCGAGGTGGCGGGGCGGTGAGCGAGGGCACGAACATCCGGGTTCTCCTCGTCGACGACCAGGACCTCTTCCGCGAGGGCATGCGCGTCATCATCGACGCGCAGCCCGGCTTGGCGGTGGTGGGCGCGGCCGGCGACGGCGCTGAGGCCGTGCAACTCGTCGACGCGTTGTCGCCCGACGTGGTGCTGATGGACATCCGGATGCCCGAACTCGACGGCGTCGAGGCGACCCGCCAGATCTTCGCGCCCGACCGTGCCCGGGCACGGGAGCGACCCGTGCGGGTGCTCGTGCTCACCACCTTCGATCTCGACGACCGGGCGGCCACGGCGATCCGCCACGGCGCGAGCGGGTTCATCCTGAAGGACACCACGCCGGCCATGCTGATCGACGCGATCCGCACGGTGCACGCCGGCAATGCGGTGCTGGCACCGCAGAGTCTGGCGACCCTGCTGAGCGGGCAGTTCTCGGCACGGGCGGAGGCGCCGGAGGCGTTCACCTCACTCACCGAGAAGGAGCGCGAGGTGTTCGACGCGGTGGCGCGCGGCGCCTCGAATGCGGAGGTCGCGAAGGCGCTGTTCACCAGCGAATCGACCGTCAAGACGCACGTGGGGTCGATCCTGCGCAAGCTCGCGCTCCGCGACCGCGTGCAGATCGTGGTCTTCGCCTACGAGTACGACCTCGTCTGACCGCCGGTACGCCGGGCCACCGGCGGAAGGTGCCGGGCGGCAGGCACCTCGGGCGGAGGAGATCGGTTCCTGCGCCGGATTCGCCGGCGAGCAGGGGCGGCGAGGCTGGATCCGAATCGAAAGGATCTCCCGTGCAGTTTCACCGTCTCTCCCTCGCACTCACCAGCGCAACTCTCTTTCTCGCCCTGAGCGGATGCTCCGGCGTCGCAGCCGGTGCGCATCAGGCTGTTCCCGCGCAACCAGCGAACGGGGCCGCGGACCACGGCGGCGACGTGAGCGACGCCGCCGCCGAGCTCGGTGATCTCGGCCCCGACGACGGGTACATCGCCGCCGGAGAGCGCGTCGCACTGAGCGACGACGTCCCGGCCGTCGCGAACCTCGACCCCGCACTGCGGGAGGCGCTTCAGGCTTCCGCAGACGCGGCAGCGGCCGCGGGGCGCGACGCCCAGTTCACCCTGGTCGACGGGTGGCGGAGCGCCCGCTACCAGCAGTACCTGTTCGACCAGGCGGTCGCCGAGTACGGCAGCGCGGACCAGGCGGCGAAATGGGTGAAATCGCCCACGGAGTCCAAGCACGTGCAGGGTGAGGCCGTCGACCTCGCCACCGCCGACGCCATGGACTGGCTGAATCGCTTCGGCGGCGAGTTCGGCCTCTGCCAGATCTACGCCAACGAGCCCTGGCACTTCGAGCTCGCGGCCGACGCGTCAGGCACCTGTCCGCCGCAGCTCGAGGACGGCTCGGCCGGCTGACCTGCCTAGCGGGCCTCGGCCAGCTTCAGCAGGCGGGCGATGGTCTCCTCCTTGCCGAGGATCTCCATCGACTCGAACAACGGCGGCGAGATGCGCCGGCCCGACACGGCCACCCGCAGGGGGCCGTAGGCCACCCGGGGCTTCAGCGCCAGACCCTCGATGAGCGCGCCGGCCAACGCGGTCTGGATCGCCTCCGTCGTCCACTCCGACACCGGCACCTCGCCGAGCGAGTTGATGGCGGCCGCGAGCACGACGCCGGCGTTCTCGGGGAGGCTCGCCAGCGCATCCTCCGCGTAGTCGAGCTCGGCCGCGGTGGTGAAGAAGGAGCCGACGAGCTCCGGGGCCTCACCGAGCAGCGCCATCCGGGTCTGCACGAGCGGTGCGACCCGCGCGAGGATGTCGCGCTGCTCCTCCGTCAGCGGCGCGGACACGACCCCCGCGGCCTCGAGGTAGGGCACCAGCCGCTCGGCGAAGTCGCCGACCTCGAGCAGGCGGATGTGGTCGCCGTCGATCGACTCGGCCTTCTTCAGGTCGAAGCGGGCCGGGTTCGGCAGTACGTCGACCACGTCGAACGCCGCCACCATCTCGTCGAGCGAGAACACGTCACGGTCGGGCGCCAGCGACCAGCCGAGGAGCGCGAGGTAGTTCACGAGCCCCTCGGGGATGAACCCGCGGTCGCGGTGGTGGAACAGGTTCGACTCGGGGTCGCGCTTGGAGAGCTTCTTGTTGCCCTCGCCCATCACGTAGGGCAGGTGCCCGAAACGCGGCACGAAGGTCGTCACGCCGATGTCGATCAGGGCGTGGTAGAGCGCGATCTGCCGCGGCGTGGACGAGAGCAGGTCTTCGCCGCGCAGCACGTGGGTGATGCCCATCAGCGCGTCGTCGACCGGGTTCACGAGGGTGTAGAGCGGATGCCCGTTCGGCCGCACGATCACGAAGTCGGTGAACGAACCCGCCGGGAAGGTGATCTCCCCGCGCACGAGGTCGTCGAACGAGAGGTCGGTGTCGGGCACCCGGAGGCGCAGCGCCGGCTCCCGGCCCTCGGCCCGGAACGCCGCCTTCTGCTCGTCGCTGAGGTCGCGGTCGTAGTTGTCGTAGCCGAGCTGCTTGGCGCGGCCCGCGGCCTCGTTGCGGGCGTCGATCTCCTCGGCGTTCGAGAAGCTCTCGTAGACGTGCCCCGACTCGAGCAGCTTCGCGATGACGTCGCGGTAGATGTCGTAGCGCTCCGACTGCCGGTAGGGCGCGTGCGGGCCTCCGACGTTCACTCCCTCGTCCCAGTTGAGGCCCAGCCAGGTGAGCGCGTCGATGATCTGCTCGTAGCTCTCTTCGGAGTCGCGGTTCGCATCCGTGTCTTCGATGCGGAAGATCAGCTTGCCGCCGGTGTGGCGCGCGTACGCCCAGTTGAACAACGCGGTGCGCACGAGGCCGACGTGCGGCGTGCCGGTGGGGCTCGGGCAGAACCGCACGCGCACGTCGGGGCCTGCGGCGGTGGAGAACGGATGCGAAGAAGGAGTGCTCATTTGCCCCCGATTCTACGGGGCGGCACCGTGCCGGATCCGCTTCCCGCCGAGCAGTGCCACGCTGGGGAGATGACCGCGACCCCGAAAAGCGCCGTCCGTGACGTCAGCGAGAGCCGTGCCTTCCACATCCTGGCCCGCACGGGGTACGCCGTGAACGGGCTGCTGCACATCCTGATCGGCGGCATCGCCATCGGCATCGCCTTCCACGACGGCCAGGGCGGCGAGGCCGATCAGAGCGGCGCGCTGAAGGGCGTCGCCGGCACTCCGGGCGGGTTGGTCGTGCTCTGGATCGCCGTGGTCGGGCTGTTCGCGCTCGGCCTCTGGGAGGTGGCGCAGGTCATCCTCGCGCCCGGGGCGGATGCGAAGAAGCGGTGGGGCAAGCGCGTCACCGAAGCGGCGAAGGCCGTCGTCTACTTCGTGCTCGGCGGCACGGCGCTCGTGTTCGCCCTCGGGGGCACGAGCAACTCGTCCGACTCCAGCCAGACGGCGAGTGCCCGGCTGCTCGCCACCCCCGGCGGGGTCTTCCTCCTGATCGCGGTGGGGCTCGCCGTGTTCGGGTTCGGGGTGGGATTCGTCTCGATCGGCATCCGCCGCACCTTCCGCAAGCTGATCCACACGCCGGCGGGCGCCGCCGGCCGCGCCGTCACGGTGCTCGGCGTGGTCGGGTACATCGCCCAGGGCGTCGCCTTCGCGGTCGTCGGTGTGCTCTTCGTGGTGGCGGCCGTCACCTACGACCCCGAGAAGGCCGCCGGTCTCGACGGCGCCCTCAAGTCCCTCACCGACCTGCCCTTCGGCGTCGTCCTCCTCGTGGCGATCGGCATCGGTCTCATCGCCTACGGCCTCTTCCTCGGCGCCCGCACCCGCCTCGCCCGCCTTTGACCCGACCGGTCAGGCGGCGGAGCACCGGTCAGGCGGCGGAGCGCTGCGCCTTCAGGCGCACGAGGAGGTCGGGTGCGCGACGGTCGAGCTGCGCGCCGCCGATGCGCACGCCGACCACGAAGAACACCGCGCCGAGCGCCACGCCCACGATGAGCGTCAGCCAGCCGAGCAGGGCCGACGAGAACACGAGGCTCAGCACCGCCAGCACCGACGCCGGGATCATGAGGAGCAGCGACACTCCCCAGGTCGCGAACCCCGACAGCGCCGTGGTGAACCCGGCGCCGGGCGCGGACTTGAACGGGTTGTCCCCCGCCGCCGGCACCGGCACGATCAGCTGCGACGACGACACGCTCACCACGCCGAAGCCGCCGAGGAGCGCCGCCGCGCCGAGCCCGAGCAGCATCGGCAGCAGCGACCACGATCCCGTGACGGCCACCGACCCGATCGTGATGAGCAGCACCAGCGGCACCGCGATGATGGCGAGCGCCGCGACGCGCCCGAGCCGGTCGTCGCGCCCGCGCACCCCGTCGGCGATGTGCGTCGCGAACGCGGTGCCGTCGTAGGAGATGTCGGTGTAGAGGCCGAGGGCCAGCATGAACGCGATGATCGGTCCGGATGCGTTCAGGAGTGCGAGCGACCCCATGTTGTTCGAGTAGAACCAGAGCAGCACGGGGATGAGCGGCACCACGATCAGCTGGCGCGCGTACCGCGGGTCGCGCCGCCAGTAGGTGAGCGCCCGAGCCGTGATCGCCCCCACCGGCGTGGCCGGCAGCACCCCGAACAGCCCGGTCTTGCCGCGCGCGACCCGCTTGGTGCCGGAGGTGACGGGCGACACCAGAGCCACCCCGAGGCTCCAGCGCCAGAGCAGCACGAGGAGCGCGAGCGTCGCGAGGGCGATGAGGAACTTCAGCCCCGCCGCGCCGACATCGCCGACGGCGAGATCGGCCGGCACCGACCAGGGGGCGCCGAGCGGCGACCAGCTGAGCGCGCGGGCGACACCGGGAAGCGCATCCGCCGAGACCGCGATGCCGCGGCTGAGCCCGGCGATGATGGGCCCGAGCAGGATGAGCGGGATGAAGATGAGGATGCCCGCCAGCTCCCGGAACCGCCGCCGCGACTGCAGGCTCGTGGAGAGCGCCGCGACGGCTCGGGAGCCCGTCACGCAGATGAGGACGGCGAGCACGGCGCACACGGCGGCCGCGACCGCGGCGAAGGGCGAGCGCGCCCAGGTGGCGATGGTCGCCAGCGCCGCGATCGAGGTGACGATACCCGGCACGCCGAGCACCCCGGCGGCGGTGAGGCCGACCAGCAGCTTGCTCATCGGCAGCGGGAACACCACGAGCCGTGCCGGGTCGAGGGTCTGCTCGACGCCGAACGCCACGAGCGGCACCACGATCCAGCCCAGGATGACGGCGGA
>BADC01000609.1 GCA_000333435.1 Corynebacterium-like bacterium B27
GATTTGCCCGTGTGCCACTTGTCTGAACAGTGTCAATTCTCTGCCTCAAAATCGTCCAAAATCATCCTGAATTGGTGCAGCACATCTGAGATGTTGTCGTTCAGGAGCCGGCATCCGTTCCGGCGAACTGGGCGCTGTCGCCCAGACCCTCGGGCCCCATCGCGGAGTAGCCGCCGTCGACCATCAGCTCGGTGCCGGTGATGAAACTCGCTCCGGGCCCGCTCAGAAAGAGCACGGCCGACGCCACCTCCGAGGGCTCGCCGAGCCGTTCGAGCAGGTGATACCGCCCCCAGATCGGCTCCCAGGCCGCCCGGTCGCCACCGGCGGCCTTCTGCACCTCGGCCGTCCAGATCCACCCCGGGCTGACCGAGTTCACCCGGATGCCGCGCCGGGCGAGATCCATCGCCTGACCGCGGGTGAGGGCGAGGATGGCGGCCTTGGTGGCGTTGTAGGTCCACCGCCCGGGTTGGGCGGCGTGCGCCGAGATGCTCGCGATGTTGACCACGGTCGAGCCGGGCGGCATCGACTCGCTGGCGTGAGCCGTGAGCATGGCGGATGCGGTGACGTTGACGCCGAGCGACCGGCTCCACTGCTCCGCGGTCGCGTCCAGGCCCGCCGCGATGAAGCTCGCCGCGGAGTTCACCACGTTATGGATGCCGCCGCCGGCGGCGACGGCGTCGAGCATCCGCCGCACCGCATCGATGTCGAGCACGTCGAGCTGGTGCGTCTCCAGCGACGCGCCCGCGACCTGCTCCTCGATGGCGGCGCGGCTCGCGGCGAGCGCCGCCCCGTCGAGGTCGACCAGCGCGACCCTGGCCCCGGCGGCGGCGAACGCCAGGGCCGTCGCCGCCCCGATTCCCGATCCCGCTCCGGTCACGACCGCCGTGCGGCCGGCGAACTCGTCCGTCGTCATTTCCGTGCCTCCTCGTGGCTCAGTGCATCGATCACGTTCTGGATCGCCCCGGCGCGCAGTTCCGGCAGGGCGTCCCGCGAGCACCACGCGGCATGCGGCGCCAGCAGCGTGTTGGGCGCCTGGCGCACCGGATGCCCGGCGGCCAGCGGCTCCTCCTCGAAGACGTCGAGGCCGAGCCCGCCGAGCCGCCCGTCGACCACTGCGGCGACGGCCGCGTCGAGATCGACGAGCCCCCCGCGCGAGGTGTTGACGATGACGGGGGCCCGCTGGACGCCGGCCAAGAACTGCTCGTCGATCACGTGGTGAGTGCTCTCGAGCAGCGGGGCGTGCAGGCTGATGAGATCGGCACGCTCGGCCAGCTCGTCGAGCGAGACCCGCTCGAACCCGTCGTCGCCCGCCATCGGGTCGACGACGATGACGTCGGCGCCCCACACCTCGAAGGCACGCCCGACCATCGCACCGATGCGGCCGCAGCCGATCAGCCCCACGGTCGAGGTGGAGAGCCGGCCGATCAGCGGAGCGCCGGATGCCGCGTCCCACTCCCCCGCTCGCACGGCCGCGTCGAACTGCGGCAGCCGCCGCCAGAGGCTCATCGCCATGGCGACGGCGTGGGTCGCGACCTCTTCGGTGCAGTAGTGGGGCACGTTCCGCACCGGGATTCCGCGCTCCTCGGCGGCGCGGAGATCGATCATGTCGACCCCGATGCCCACGCGGCTGATGATGGCGCAGCTCGTGGCGGCGGCGATCGTCGCCGCCGAGACCGGTGCCCACTGCGTGACGATCGCCACGGGGTCGTGCTGCTGCACCTCACGGAGCACGTCCGCGTCGGTGACGCACTCGGCCACGACGACCTCCACCGGAAGGGCGTCGGTCAACAGGCCCACCTCGAAGGAACGATCGCCGAGATCGCTGTCGGTCAAGAGAACGGTTGGTCGCGACATTGCAAACCTCTCATATATGTTTCCGCTATTGGGCCCCAGATTAGCTCATTTCAGGCCGATTGCTTGACACTTGTCTGAACTGTGGCTAACTTCGGTCGAGGTACATGACAATCGGAGCATGACCAGAACCGAGAACACGTCCGCCGCACGGAAGAGAGGGGGCAGCGTGGCCCGCGAACGACTGAGTAACGCGATCGTCAGCGACTACCTCCGTATGATCGGCAGCGGTGAGATCGCGCCGGGATCGTCGCTGCCGCCGGAGTCGACGCTGTGCGAGAGCTACGGCGTCGGGCGCAGCGTGGTGCGCGAGGCCCTGCAGGCGCTCGATGCCAAAGGCTTCATCATCGTGCGCCAGGGCAGTGTGGCCGCGGTCGCGCCGCGTTACCAGTGGCACGTGCTCGATCAGGAGTTCCTCGCGGTGAACAGCGGCGAGGAGTTCTTCGCCCTACTCCAGGAAGCCCGGGAGGTGCTCGAGCCGCAGCTGGCGGCGGTCGCCGCCCAGCGGGCCACCCCCGAGGCGCTCGCCGAGATGGAGTCGATCAACGACCAGCTCGAGGCGGTTAAGGACTCCCCCGAGCGGCACGCCGAGCTCGACATCGCCTTCCACGACGCGCTGGCCAGGGCGACCGACAACGCTATCCTGGTGTCGATGCACGCCTCCATCACGGGGCTCGGACATCGCACGCGCGCCGCGGCCTCCGCGGTGCCCGGCGCCATCGACCGGGCGGTGATGTGGCATCGCCAGATCATCGACGGCGTGCGCGCACAGGACGCACCGAGCGCATCCGCCGCCATGCTGCTGCACATGCGGCAGGTGCGCGGCGAGCTGACCGTCATCGACACCCGGCCCGCGGAGGACGGTGACGCGCGATGAGCGTCTACTCGGTCACCACCCTGAACCTCGGCACCGCGCTCATCCCGGGCCCCGAACTGACCTGGATGAACAACTTCGGCCAGTGGTTCCCGCTCGTCTTCCAGGCGGTGCTGATCCGCGGCGAGGGCGTCGTCGCCCTCATCAACACCGGCCCGGCCGAAGACCTCACGTCGATGAACGACCAGTGGGCCTCGTTCCTCGGCGAGCAGGCCCGGATGCAACGCGACGACGGGCAGTTCGTGCTCGAGCAGCTCGCGCGGCACGGCGTGCGCCCCGAGGAGGTCACCCACGTCATCCTCACGCCGTTGCAGCTCTACACGGTGAGCAACGTGCTCGCGTTCCCGAACGCCCAGATCTGCCTGGCCGAGCGCGGCTGGGTGCACTTCCACACCACGCACGAGCATCCGCACGACAACCGGGCGACGAGCATCCCGGACGACATCCTGGTCGAGCTCGTCACCACCGCGTGGCCGCGGGTGCGGCTGCTGAAGGACGAGGACGAGATCGCTCCCGGGCTCCGCACCTGGTGGTCGGGTGGCCACCACCGCGCATCCGTCGTGGTCGAGATCGACACCGCCGACGGCGTCGTCGCCGCCTCCGACACCTACTTCCACCTCTCGAACGTCACCGACGACGTTCCGCTCGGCATCAGCGAGAACATCTACGAATGCCTCCGCGCGTACGAGCGGGTGCGCACGAGTGCCGACATCATCCTGCCGCTCTACGACCCGGCGAACTTCGACCGCTTCCCGGGCGGCATCGTGGCCACGGCACCGCCTGGCCACCCGGGCACGTAGCCCGCACCAAGAGAAAGGAGGGGTCCGTGCTCGCACTCGGATTCCAGGGCCCCTGGCGGCTCGAACTCGAGACCCGGCCCGACCCGGTCCCGGCCGCCGACGAGGTGGTGATCGCCATCGTGGCCACGGGCATCTGCGGGTCGGACGTCCACGGCTACAGCGGCGAGACCGACCGGCGGCACGTCGGTCAGGTGATGGGCCACGAGAGCGTGGGTCATGTCGTGCAGGTCGGTGCGGATGTGCGGGGCTTCGAGATCGGCACACCGGTCACCTTCAACCCCATCACCTCGTGCGGGGAGTGCGAAGCCTGCCTGAGCGGGCAGACCCAGCAATGCGAGCTCCAGCGCGTGATCGGCGTCGATCCCGCGCTCGACGGCAGTTTCGCCGAACTGATCGCGCTGCCGGCCGCCAACGTGGTCCCCATCTCTCCTGACATCCCGCTGCTGCACGGCGCCCTGGTCGAGCCGCTCGCCGTGGGCTACCACGCGCTCATGCGCGGCCTGCCCCGGCCGGAGGACCGGCTGCTCGTGATCGGCGGCGGGCCCATCGGCCAGGCGGTCGCGCTGGCGGCGCGACGCGCGGGCATCCGCTCGGTGCTCATCAGCGAACCCGAGGCCGTGCGCCGCGACCTGCTGGCCTCGCTCGGCTTCGCCGTCACGGCGCCCGACAGCCTCATCACCGCGGTCGCCGACACATTGGGCGCCCCCGCCACCCTCGTCGTCGACGCGGTGGGCGTGCGCTCCAGCGTCGCCGACGCGTTCACCCACTCCGTGCGCGGCGCTCGGGTGGTGCTGGTGGGCATGGGCTCGGTGGAACTGCCGATCGCGCCCTACGGCATCAGTACGGGCGAGCGCACGTTGATCGGGAGCTATTGCTACTCGGTCGAGCACTTCCGCAGCACCGCCGAGTGGGTGAGCGCGGGCCAGCCCGAGCTCGACGCACTGATCGACCGCACCGAGCCGCTGGCCGACGGCGCCGCCGCCTTCCACGGCATCGCCGACGGCACCGCACCGGCGAACAAGGTCTTGCTCGTGATGGAGCCCGATCTGGCGGCGGTCGCACGATGACGCCGCAGCTCGAGGGCGGCACCGCGTTCATCACCGGCGGCAACGGCGGCCTGGGCGGCGAGTTCGCCCGGCAGCTGCTCGAGCGGGGGGCGCGGCGGGTCTACGCCGCCGACCTCACCGCGGCGCCGAGCGCCGATCCGCGCATCGTGCCCCTCGAGGTCGACGTGACCGACCGCGCGTCGATCGCCCGGGCCGCCGCTGCGGCCGGCGACGTCGACCTCGTGATCAACAACGCCGGCATCACGGTGCGCGAACCGCTCTCGGCGCAGGACATGAGCATCGTGCGGCGCATCTTCGACGTGAACTTCTTCGGCGCCGTCGATGTCGTGCAGGAGTTCGCACCGGTCCTCGCGCGAAACGGCGGGGGCGCACTGGTGGATGTCTGCTCGATCATGTCGTGGAACGCCCGCAGCGGCGCCTACTCGGCCGCGAAGGCGGCACTCTGGTCGGCGACCAACTCGTTCCGGCTCGAGCTCGCGGCACAGGGCACCCACGTGATGGGGCTGTACCTCACCTACACGAAGACCCCGCTCACGGTCGCGCTCGACCAGAGCACGATGAACGATCCCGTCGACGTCGTGCGGGCAGCGCTCGACGGACTCGCCCGAGGCGAGCTCGAGGTGCTGGCCGACGACGACACCAGGGCCGCGCGCGCAGGGCTCTCCGGCCCGGTCGACGCGCTCTACCCCGAGCTCAGCGCGCGCTGACCGGTTGGATGCGGTCGTTCCGCAGGTGCTCGTAGACCACCGAGGTGCGCACGTCGGCCACCTCGGGCCGCTCGGTCAGCCGGTCGATCACGAACGCGTAGAGACTGTCGTTGTCGGCCACGGCGACGTGGATGAGGAAGTCCTCCGAGCCCGAGGTCACGAACACGCCGAGCGTGTCGGGCAGGGCGCTCACCCAGTTGCGGAACGCCTCGATGTTCCGCCGCGAGGGCGGCCGGATGCGCACCGCGATGAGGGCCTGCACCGGCCGCCCGATCGCCGGCAGGTCGACATCGAGGCGTGCGCCGCGGATCACCCCGCGCTCGCGCAGCCCCCGGGTGCGGTCGAGCGCCGTGGTGGGGGCGACCCCGACGGCGGCTGCGATGTCGCGATTGGTGCGCCGTGCATCCGCCTGCAATTCGCGCAGGATCGCCGTATCAAGTTCGTCGAGCATCGGTCTTCACTCTCCTCTGCCGTACTTCATACGACCAGATTGTAATCGATTCGAATGAGTGCTTAGTCTTTTCGGCGAGCACCGAACGAGGAGAGACCGTGAGCATCGAGCAGCCCAACCCGCCCGCCTTCGCCGCCGAGGAGATCGAGACCGGCGAGTCGACCCGAGCGGCGCGGCTGAAGTGGGTCGTGGTGGTCGACACGGCGTTGCCGCCCGGGCGCATGGTGAACGCGGTGGCGTGTGTGGCCTCGGCCACCGGGGTCGCGATCGGCGGGCTGCTGGGGCCCGACGGAGCGGATGCGAGCGGCCGGATGCACCCGGGACTCCCCTGGGCCGGCTGCACGGTGCTCGGTGCCACCGCCGAACGGCTCGCGAACGTGCGCGCCAAGGCGGTGACGGCCGAGGGGGTATGGCTGGCGGACATGCCGCTGAGCGCGCAGACCACCCGGGTGTACGACGAGTACCTCAGCACCCTCGCCGGCACCGAGCCGGCCGACCTCCAGGCGTGCGCGCTCAGCATCGTGGGGCCGCGCGCCACAGTCGACGCGCTGGTGAAGAAGCTGCGGCTACTCTGACGACGGTTCGGCGCCGGTTTCGCTCGCACCGCCGTCGGTGCGGGCTGCCCCGACCGAGCGACGCGCGCGCACCCGCTGCCGGAGGTAGGCGACCACCGCTGAGCCGACCGTGACCACGACGATGCCGATCAGCACCCACTCCATGTACCGCTCGACGGTCGCCGCCACCTCCGGAATCGAGCCGAGCGCGTAGCCCAGCCCGATCACGGCGGCCGACCAGATCGCGGCACCGAGCGCGTTGAAGCCGGCGAAGTGGAGGTAGTTCATCTTGCCGACTCCGGCGGCGACCGGCGCGAAGGTGCGCACCACCCCGACGAACCGGGCGATGGTGACCGCCCAGCCGCCGAAGCGGTCGAAGAACGACTGCGTGCGGTCGACGTTCTTGCGGCTGAAGACACCCGATTCCCGTCGTTCGAAGATCGCCGGCCCGGCCCGGCGGCCGATGACGTAGCCGAGCTGGTCGCCGAGGAACGCGGCGGCGAACACGCACAGCACCACCACCGCGACGGGGAACGGGATGGCGCCGGTGTAGGTGAGCAGCCCGGTGAAGAACAGCAGGGTGTCGCCCGGCAGGAAGAACCCGATGAGCAGCCCGGTCTCGGCGAACACGACGGCGCAGACGATGAGCAGCCCCCAGGCGCCGGCCCCTTCGATCGTGCCCTGCATGTTGAACAGATCCGTGGGCGCCATGCGCTCGACCCTAGCCCCACATCCTGGCAGGCTGGACACATGCAGTTCGGGCGCCAGCTGACTCCAGACGAGTTCTGGACCCATGTCGAGGAGACGGATGCGAAGCTGCGCGCCACCTTCGCCCCCACGAACGCGTTCGGGCTGGTGCGCTGGCCCGGATTCTCGATGGTGACCGAGTGGGATTTCGGCGGGCTGACCCGCGTGCTCTCCTATGCCCGGGCGATGCCCGCGGTCATCCCGCCGAGCCCACGGGCCGATGAGGTGGCGGTCGCATCCGGTTCACCCGACGCGGCGACGCTCGCCGACCTCGAGGAGCGCCTCGCCGAGGCCGGCAACCGCGCCGCCGGGGAGGGGGCTGCGACACTGGCCGCGCACGAGTCCGCGGTCGCCGACCCGTTCGACGTGCACGTGCACTGGCGCACGGGCGACAGCCGCGCGATCGTCGAGCGATTGCGGCGTCGGGAGAACGCGCTGCAGGCGCGCACCAGCTCGTGGTACCGCCCGGTGAGCCCCACCGAGCACCTGCCCGACCGCATCGTCGACCTGCTGGTCGACGACCGGCCCGAGCCGTTCGAGGTGTGGGTGCGGGGCGCGGTGTGGTGGGCGGCGACCACGCTCGGCGGGCGCACGCTCGCGGTCGTGGCCCGCGACGTGCCGTTCGAAGACGTCGCGCTGCGGCGGGTCGTCGACATCGAGCCGTTCCTCGACGGGCGCCGGTCGTGGCTGCGCCGGATGCGCGGCGAAGCCTGATCGAGCGCGATACCATACCTCCACCCCGCAGCATCTCCCGAGCAGTCAAGGAGCAGACATGAGCGACTACGCGGTCATCGACCCCGCCACCGGCGAGACCATCCGCGAGTACCCGACGATCACCGACGGCGAGCTCGAGGCGGCGATCGCCGCCGCGTCGGACGCCTTCGAGACGTGGTCGCGGCGGGTGGGTGTGGCCGAGCGCGCCGCGCTGATCGCCCGGGTGGCCGAGCTCCACACCGAGCGGCGGGAGGAACTCGCCGCGATCGTGGTGCGCGAGATGGGCAAGCCGCTCGAGCAGGCGCTCGGCGAGGTCGACTTCGCGGCCGCCATCTACCAGTACTACGTCGACAACGGCGCCGAGTTCTTGGCCGACGAGCCGATCGAGCTCTCCGACGGCACCGGTTCGGCGTTCATCCGTCGCGCCGGCCTCGGCGTGCTGCTCGGCATCATGCCGTGGAACTTCCCCTACTACCAGGTCGCGCGCTTCGCCGGGCCGAACGTGGTGGCGGGCAACACCATCCTCTTGAAGCACGCGCCGCAGTGCCCGGAGTCGGCGGCCGCGGTGGCGGCCATCTTCGCGGAGGCTGCGGCATCCGTCGGCGCACCGGCCGGTGTCTACGTGAACATCTACGCCACGAACGAGCAGATCGCGACGGTCATCGCCGACCCCCGCGTGCAGGGCGTCTCGGTGACCGGCTCCGAGCGCGCCGGTGCTGCCGTCGCCGAGCTCGCCGGCCGGCACCTCAAGAAAGTGGTGCTCGAGATGGGCGGTTCCGACCCGTTCATCCTGCTCTCCACGGCCGACCTGGATGCGGCGGTGCAGGATGCGGTGAACGCCCGGCTCGACAACAACGGCCAGTCGTGCAACGCCGCCAAGCGCTTCATCGTGCTCGACGGACTCTACGACGAGTTCGCGGCGAAGTTCACCGAGGTGTTCACGGCCGTGCAACCCGCCGACCCCACGGCGCCCGGCACCGAGCTCGGCCCGCTGTCGTCGGCGGCCGCGGCCGCCCGGCTCGGCGAGCAGGTCGACCGCGCGAAGGCGCAAGGTGCGACGGTACTCGCCGAGGGTGCGCGCGAGGGCAACTTCTTCGCCCCCACCGTTCTCGCCGACGTCACGCCCGAGATGGACGCGTACCGCGAGGAGTTCTTCGGCCCGGTGGCCGCGCTCTACCGCGTGTCGTCGGAGGAGGAGGCCGTGAAGCTCGCGAACGACACCCCGTTCGGTCTCGGCTCCTACGTCTACACCACCGACGAGGCCCAGGCGCTGCGGGTGGCCGACGCCATCGACGCCGGCATGGTGTGGGTGAACCTCGTGCTGGGCGACGCCGCCGAGCTGCCTTTCGGCGGTGTGAAGCGCTCGGGCTCGGGCCGCGAGATGGGCCGCTTCGCCCTGGAGGAGTTCGTGAACAAGAAGCTCATCCGCATCGCGTAGCGGCCGCATCCCGTCGCCCGTCGTGGGCGGCACCAGCGGCGGAGGTTTGCTGTACCAGCGGCGGATGTACCGGCACCCGCAGCATTCGTACCGTACCGGTATGACGACGCTCACCCAGCCCTCCCCACCCGCGACGCGAGCCGCTCCGGTCTCGACCAGCCCGCTGCTCACCGTCGATCTCGACGCGGTCGCCGAGAACACCCGGTTCTTCGGCGCGCGAGTCGCAGACGGACTGATGGCGGTGGTCAAGGCCGACGGGTACGGGCACGGCGCGATCGACGTGGCCGAGGTCGCGCTGGCCGGCGGAGCGCGTAGTCTCGGTGTCACCTCGATCGACGAGGCGCTCGCGCTGCGGCGCGCCGGGGTGTCCGCCTCGGTACTCAGCTGGCTGAACGGGCCGGCGGACGAGCGGTTCGGCGACGCGATCGCGGCGGGGGTCGACCTGGCCGTGCCGAGCATCCAGCACCTCCACTCGATCGCCGCCGCGCCGGGCGTCGCCCGGGTGCACCTGCACCTCGACACCGGGATGGCGCGCGACGGCGCCGACCCCGCCCGCTGGATCGAGCTCTGCCAAGCCGCGCGGCGCGCCGAACTCGACGGCAGCATCCGGGTGGTCGGGCTGATGGGCCACCTCAGTCATGGCGACGAGCCGGCTGCGCCGAGCAACCGACTCGGGCAGGCGCTGTTCGACTGGGCGCTCGACGTGGCCCGGCTCTCCGGGCTCGCACCGCGCATCCGCCATCTCGCCGCCACGGCCGCGGCGCTCACCCTGCCCGGCACGCACCACACGGACTGCCGAGTCGGGGCCGGTCTCGTGGGCATCGACCTCTCGGGCACGGCGCGGCTGCGCCCGGCCATGACGCTCACCGCACCTCTCCTGCTCGTGCGCCGGGTGCCGGCGGGCACCTCGGTCGGGTACGGCCACGACTGGTCGGCACCCCGATCGACCCACCTCGGGCTGATCGGGCTGGGCTACGCCGACGGCCTTCCCCGCGCCGCGAGCCCCCGGGCCGAGGTGCTCGTGCGCGGGCGGCGGCATCCGGTGGTCGGGCGGATGTCGATGGATCAGGCGGTCATCGACCTCGGCGACTGCGCAGCGGAGCCGGGCGACAGCGTCACCGTGTTCGGCCCGGGCGACCGGGGCGAACCGACGGTCGCCGACTGGGCCGAGTGGGCGGGCACCATCCCGCATGAGATCGTGACGCGGGTCGGCGCCCGGGTGCGGCGCCGCACGGTCGGCGGGGCGCGGCGGGCCGGCTCGGCGGAGGCGCTCGCGTGAGCGCCCTCCGCGTGGCCGTGATCGGCGGCGGCCGCAGCCCCGAGCACGAGGTGTCCCTGGCGTCGGCGGCCGCCGTCGCCGCCGGTCTCGACCCCGAGCGGTACTCGGTCACGGCTCTCACGATCGACTTCGAGGGGCGCTGGTGCGAGGCGGGAGCGGGGCCGCTGACGAGCGCCGCGGGCCAGGAGATCGGCCTGCCCCGCGCCATCGACCTGTTGAGTGCGGTCGACCTCGTGTTCCCGATGGTGCACGGCCGGCTCGGCGAAGACGGTGCCCTCGCGGCGCTCTGCGAACTCGTCGGCACGCCGTACGTCGGATCCGGGATCGGCGCCGGCGCGATCGGTATCGACAAGCGGATGACGAAGCTGCTCGCCGGCGCCGCAGGCATCCCGACCGCTCCGGGCGTGCTGCTCGACCGAGGCACCGCGCACGCCTACCGCTTCCGCGGCCCGGTGGTGGTGAAGCCGGTCTCGGCGGGCTCCAGCGTCGGGGTCGGTCTCGTCGCCGACGCCGCGGCGCTGCCGGCCGCGATCGACGCCGCGCTGGGGGTCGACGATCACGTGCTGGTGGAGGAGCGGATGCTCGGCCGCGAGATCGACGTGGCCGTGCTGCGGCGCGCATCCGGCTCGCTCCTGGTGTCGCCGCCGCTCGAGATCGTGACCGACGGCGTCTTCGACCAACGGGCGAAGTACGGCGGCGCCGCCGACTTCCGGGTGCCGGCGACGCTCACCCGGGAGGAGCGCGAGGAACTCGAGGCGGCAGCCGTGCGAATGTACGACGCGCTGGACTGCTCGGGCGTCGCGCGCATCGACTTCTTCCTCACCGAGATGGGGCTCGTGCTCAACGAGGTCAACACGACCCCCGGGTTCACCGAGCACTCTCAGGTGCCGCGGATGTTCGCGGCCGCCGGCATCCGCTACAGCGCGTTGCTCGACCTGCTCGTCGACGCCGCCCTGGCGACACGCGGAGGACACCTGCGCCTCCAGACGAGCGGGCGATAATGAACGCCATGATCTCCCCGACCGTGCGCGCCTGGGCGCCCGACCTCGCCGCCGGCGGCGCCGTGCTGCTGCTCGGCCTCTGGGAGGCGTTCACCAGCGCCTACTCCGGCTACGGTGGCAGCCTCGGCACCGCCCTGATCGTGGTCGGCACGGCCGCCGCGGTCACCCTGGTGCGGCGCGAGGGGTGGTGGTCGTTCGGCATCCTCTGGGCGCTGCTCGTGCTGCAGGCGCTCACCGTGACCGACCTCATGCTCGTCGAGCTCGCGGTCGTGGCGGTGGCGTTCGGGCTCGCCCGGTGGGGGTCGCGGCCGCTGCTCTGGGCCAGTGGCCTGTCGATCCCGATCGCCGCCCTCTTCGCGCTCAGCTACATCGGCGTGCTCGCCGGCGGACTGTGGTCGACCCGGGTCACCCGCAACCTGATCGTTCCGATCGTCGACAGTGGTCTGCCGTGGCCCATCGTGGTGCTGCCGATGATCGCCGGCGTGCTCGCACTGCCCTGGGCGGCCGGACTGGCCGCCCGCTACTGGGATGCGGCGCGCCCTCGCAGAAT
>BADC01000608.1 GCA_000333435.1 Corynebacterium-like bacterium B27
CTCGGCCCTCGGCCCTCGGCCCAAGGAGGGCAGGGTTCAGCGCAGGGCGTCCCAGAGGGGCTTCAGGCGCATGAGCTGCTCGTCGCGCCAGCGCACCCGGGCGTCCCACTCGTCGAGGGGGAGTGCGGCACGGCGCTGGGCGACTTCCCAGCGTTGGTCAGCGAAGCACAGGTCGACGGATCGTTCGTCGGGATGCCCGCCTGGACCAACTCCGAGATCCTCTACTACCGCACCGACCTCTTCGACGACCCGACGCAGCAGGCGAACTTCAAGGCCCAGTACGGGTACGACCTCGCCCCGCCCACGACCT
>BADC01000607.1 GCA_000333435.1 Corynebacterium-like bacterium B27
GTTCGGAGTGGGCCTCGACCGGCGCGGTGGTGTCGGACTGGTCGCCCGTGCGGTCGATCGACGCGGCGTCGGCCGGCCAGGACCTCGCCATGCCGGGCTCCGACGGAGTGGCGGGCGGGGTCTGGGACGACGCGCTGCGCGCCGCCGTCGAAGCGGGAACCGTGCCGGTCGAGACGCTCGACGAGAAAGTGCTGCACCTGCTCACCCTGGCCCAGCGCGTCGGCGCGCTCGGCGCCGACCACCGGGTGGCCGTGAAGCCGGGCGCCGAGACGAGCGAATCCGCTCGGCGCCTGCTCGAGCGGGGCTCGGTCCTGCTCAGCAACGACGGCACCCTGCCGCTCGCCTCCGGCGAGCAGCCCCTCCGGGTGGCCGTGCTCGGCCCGGGAGCCGTCCGGCCCCGCACCCAGGGCGGCGGCAGCGCAGCGGTGATCCCCGACCACGTCAGCACTCCGACGCAGGCGCTCCGGGCCATCCCGGGAATCGAGGTCAGCGAGCATGCCGGCGTGGTGGCCGAGCATCCGGAACCGTTCCGTGCCGAGGAGTTCCAGGCGCCCGACGGCACCCCGGGAACGATGCACGTCGTCCTGACGGATGCGGCGGGGCGCGTGCTGAGCGACGAGCTCCGCACCTCCTCGCGCCTGATCTGGCTCGGCGGCCTGCCGGTCGCGGCGCGCGAGCTGACCGCCGAGTTCGACGTGCTGCCGCAGCAGGACGGCCCGCTCGAACTCGTGGTGGAGCTGCCGGCCGGCGGCTCGCTCAGTGTCGACGGCGCCCGCGTGACCGGGGAGTCGCGACTGTCGGCGCAGCTCGACGCGATCGCGGGCCGCGCCGTGCGGGTGGTGGTCGTTGCCGACGCACCGGAAGACCTGGAGCTGCGGATTCTCGACGTGCGCATCGGCCGGGTCCTCCCGGCGGATGCCGCCGATTTGCGTGCGGCGGCGATCGCCGCGGCCGAGGCGGCCGACGTGGCGATCGTCTTCGTCGGCACGGATGCCCGCATCGAGACCGAGGGTCGTGACCGCACCGATCTGGCGCTGCCGGCCGAGCACGACGCCCTGGTCGAGGCGGTCGCCGCGGTCAACCCCCGCACGGTCGTGGTGCTGAGCGCCGGCGCCCCCGTCGAGCTGCCCTGGCGCGACCGGGTAGCCGCGATCCTGCTCACCTGGTTCGGCGGGCAGGAGTTCGGTGAGGCGGTGGCAGCGCTCCTGACCGGTCAGGCGGAGCCGGGCGGCCGGCTTGTACATGAAGTACCGGTTGAGCGCCTTCGCCGAGCTGCGGTAGGGCTCCGGCAGGGCTTCGATGCGGGCCATCGCCTGCTTGTACTGCTTCTTCTGTTCGAGCGAGCCGGTGAGGGCTTCGATCCATTTGACCGCCATGGTCATTCTCCTTTCTCGGTAGTGGTGGAGCTGTTCGATGCGTTCGGCGAGAAAGTTCAAGCTGCGCCAGAACTCGTCGAGGTAGT
>BADC01000606.1 GCA_000333435.1 Corynebacterium-like bacterium B27
GGATCGCCGTCTTCCACCCTTTTTTCACGTCTCGGTCGCGGCCTGGGTCGACGCCCTGCGCGCGGCGCTCGCGGCCGCCGGCATCGAGGCGCCGATCGTCGGCGGCAGCCGTTCGCACTTCACCGAGCTCAACCGCGAACGCGACCGGATGCCCGCCGACCTCGCCGAACTCGTCACCACTGTCACTCCTCAATTCCATGCCACGTCGACGGCGCAGCTGATCGAGTCGGTGGCGATGCAGCGCCTGGTCGCCCGCCAGACCGTGGAGTACGCGGAGGGGCGGCCGGTGCGGATCGGTCCGGTCACCCTGCGCCCGCGCTTCAACGACGTGGCGACGGGGCCGCAGCCCGGGCCCGCCCGCGCCGACCTGGCGGCGGGCTACGGAGCCGAGTTCACGGGCACTGTCGACCCTCGGCAGCCCACACCCGAGCTCGCCGCCTGGACCATCGCGAGCGCCGCGGCCCTCGCCGTGCCGGGCGTCGTGGGTCTGACCTACTTCGAGGAGTGGGGGCCGCGCGGCATCCGCACCGCTGCCGGCGCACCGCTCCCGGTCGCGGCGGCGATCGAGGCACTCGTCGCGCTGGGCGCGCCCCGCGGCGGCTCCCTCCCGGCCGACGCTGCTTCCTCTCGAAAAGCCGCCGGACTCCTCACCGGCGACTCCCCCGACGGCCTCCTCTGGGCCCTCGGCGCCCGCACCCCCACCGGCACCACCGTCCTCGCGGCGAACCTCGACCGCACCGAGCGCACGGTGCAGATCGCGGTACCGCGGAGCGACGGTTCGCTCCGCGACAGCACAGTCACGCTCGCGCCCCTGCAGTGGGAACGCGTCGACCTGCCCGACGCTGAGCGGTGAGACCCCCGAAGCGGATGCGCGCCGGCGACCCTCAGGGCTCCAGGGTCGACAGGGGCGCTCCGATCTCCACGATGTAGGTGGAGAGCATCCGGCCCGTATCGGGGCCCAGGTCGGTGGCGTTGTGCGGAACGCCCGGCGGGATCAGGAAGCCGTCTCCCGCGTTCAGGATCTGGGTGGTTCCGTCGTGGCGCTCCATGCGCACTCGGCCGGCCACGATGTAGCCAACCTCCTCACCAGGGTGGTGATGCCAGCCGGAGGACACGTCGACCGGGATCTCGGTGAGCACCTGCACGATCTCTCGGCCCGGGATGGAGGATGGCGCGTGCTGGATCTCGGTGCGCTTGAGCCGTCTCGTCAATTCGTCCGCGCCTGCCGCCACAGGGCCGGTGGGAGTATCGGACATGACGAATCCTGCCGCTCAGCCGGCCTGCGAGCCGGTGGTGGCGTCCGCCGCCTCCCGGATGAGCTCGAACACCCGCGCCGCCTCCGGGATGCCGACCGTGTGCGAACCGCCCTCCAGCTCGACGGTTCGGCGCGAACCGGCCCGCTCCGCCATGAAACGGTGCATGGCGGCCGGGATGTTGCGGTCCAGCGCACCGAACAGGAACCACGACGGCACGCTCTTCCAGGCGGCATCCGTCGCCGGCTCCCCGAAGGCCGATTCGAGGATGGGGCGCTGGGTCACGCCCATCACTGCGGCCACCTCGACCGGCGAGTCGGCTGCGAACTGCGCGTGGTAGGCGTCCTGGCGGATGTACAGATCGGTACCACCGCCGGGCACGTTCACCGAAGTGAGGGTGTCTGCGAGTGAGGACCCCGGCATCCGGTTGGCCAACTCGCCGGGCGTCTCGCCGCCCTCGGGAGCGAACGCTCCCACGAAGACGAGCGCCTTGACGTTCGGGTTGCCGGCGCCGCCGCCGCTGATGACGACACCGCCGTAGGAGTGGCCGACGAGCACGACGTCGCCCGCGATGTCGGCGAGGGTGGCCCGCAGGTAGTCGCAGTCGAACGCGACCCCGCGCAACGGGTTGGCCAGCGCGATCGTCGGGTAGCCCGCATCCACCAGCATGGTGATCACCCCGCTCCAGCTGGACGATTCCGCGAATGCCCCGTGCACGAGCACGATGGTGGGCTTGTCCGTCGATGGTGCGGTGATGCTCATCGGGTGGTCTCCGTTCGCCGTCGAATGGTGATGCGACCAAGTGTCCACCCGCAATGCCTCGAAGTCACGAGTTGCGAGCAAGCCGCCACCCCGCTCCCGCTCTCGCGGGGACGAGCGGAGCGGTGGAGCGCCGCGCTCGCCGGCGCCCCACCGCTCACCCGCCCGGAGGCGACCTCTCCCGGTTGCGCCCATGATGCTCGCGCCGCCGGCCGCCGCGGCGGGGCAGAGCCCAGTCCTGCCCCGCCGCGGCGGCACGGCGGTGGGGTCGGTGTTCCGCGCAGCCGGTTTTCACTACTGGGGGCCGAATGCTCCTCACGATCTGGGCGAACGCGAGGTCGACTATTCCT
>BADC01000605.1 GCA_000333435.1 Corynebacterium-like bacterium B27
CGTGCTCGCCGACCGCCCCTGACGCCGGCCTCGCCGGCGCGCATCCGCCCCCTCGAAAGGACACGACCATGACCGACCTCGCCCCGCTGCGCCTCGTGATCGGTGCCGACGACGCCGGCTTCGACTACAAGGAGATCCTGAAGCGCGACCTCGAGGCGAACCCGGGCGTCGCCTCCGTCGTCGACGTGGGCGTGGACGCCGACGGGCACACGGCCTACCCCAAGGTGGCCATCGCCGCCGCCGAACTCGTCGCGCACGGCGAGGCCGACCGGGCGCTGCTCATCTGCGGCACCGGCCTCGGCGTGGCGATCTCGGCGAACAAGGTGGCGGGCATCCGTGCGGTCACCGCGCACGACTCCTTCTCGGTGGAGCGCGCCGTGCTCTCGAACGACGCCCAGGTGCTCACCATGGGCCAGCGCGTGGTGGGCATCGAACTCGCCCGGCGGCTCGTGCGGGAGTGGCTCGGCTACCGCTTCGACCCCACCTCGGCCTCGGCCGAGAAGGTCGCCGTGATCGACCAGTACGAGACCACCGGCGCCTGCTGATGACCGCACCCGTCACCGTCGGCATCAGCCTCAAGACGTATTTCGGCAACGCGCAGGCCGTAGCCTGGTTCGCCGACGTGCGCGCGCGCCTCGAGGCGTCGCCGGCGGTGACGGATGGGTCGGTGCGGTTCTTCGCGATCCCCACGTATCTGCAGATCCCGGCCGCGCTCGACGCGTTCCGGGGCACGCCCGCGCTGGTCGGCGCCCAGGACGTGTCGGCGTTCGAGCCCGGCGCCTACACCGGCGAGGTGTCGGCGGCGGAGCTCGCCGAGATCGGGGTGCGGGTAGCCGAGATCGGGCACGCCGAGCGTCGGCGCCTGTTCGGCGAGACGGATGCCGACACCGCCGCGAAGGCCGCCACCGCGATCGCGCACGGGCTCGAGCCGGTGCTCTGCATCGGTGAGTCGGAGCGGCTCGTGCCGGCGGATGCGGCGGGCGCGGTTGTCGCTCAACTGCACGCCGATCTCGCGGGGGCACCCGCCGGTCCGGTCATCGTTGCATACGAGCCGGTGTGGGCGATCGGGGCGCCCGAGCCGGCACCGGCGGAGCACATCGTGGCCGTCGCGACCGCGCTGCGGGCGGCGCTGGATGCGCTCCCCGAGCGCGCGGGGAGCGCCGTGATCTACGGCGGGTCGGCCGGCCCCGGCCTCCTCACACAACTCGGCGGCGCCGTCGACGGGCTCTTCCTCGGCCGCTTCGGCCACGACCCGGCGAACCTCGGCGCCGTGCTCGCCGAGGCGGCGACCCTCGCGGCCGCCCGCCGCGGTGCGGCCGCCGCGGAGGAGGAGGCCGGCGAGCCGGAGGCCGGCGCATGATCGGGCTCGGCACCTACGCATTCTTCTGGCAGCACTCCGAACGGGCCGACGAGCCGCTCACGCTGCGGGGCGCCTTCGAGGCGACGCGGGACCTCGACGTCGAGCTCTTCCAGATCTGCGACTACGCCCCGCTCGACGCCATGCCGGAGGCCGAGGTCACCGACCACGCCGCGGCCGCCCGCGATCTCGGGCTCACCATCCAGCTCGGCACCAAGGGCATCGTGCCCGAGCACCTCGAGCGCTACCTCGGGCTGGCCGAGGCGTTCGACGCGCGGCTCGTGCGGGGAATGCTCTACGGCCCCGACTCGCGGCCCACCCTCGCCGAGGCCGAGACCCAGCTGCGTGCCGCCCTCCCCGCCTACGAGGCGGCCGGCGTCACGCTCGCCCTCGAGACCTACGAGCAGGTGGCCACCGCCGATCTCGTGGCCCTCGTCGAGCAGATCGGCAGCTCGCACCTCGGCATCTGCCTCGATCCGGCGAACGTCGTCGCCCGGCTCGAGCTCCCCCGCGACTGCGTCGAGAGCACCGCCGCCCGCACCGTCAACGTGCACGTGAAGGACTTCGCCTTCGCCCGCCAGGCCGGCTGGGTGGGCTTCACCTACAGCGGCGCCGCGATGGGCGAGGGCCTGCACGACTACCCGCACCTGCTCGAGACCGTGCGCCCGCGTGAGCGTGGCATCGACGAGATCGTCGAGCACTGGCTGCCCTGGCAGGGCGACCCCGAGACCACCATCCGCACCGAACGAGCCTGGACCCGCCAGAGCATCGACTACCTGAGGAGCACGACATGAGCAGCACGACGCCCGCCGGCACCGACACGAGCACCGACACCTACAAGATCGCCGTCATCGGCGCCGGGGGGAAGATGGGCATGCGCGTGTCGAACAACCTCGTGAAGACCGCGCACACCGTCTGGTACGTCGAGAACTCCCCCGCCGGGCAGGAGCGAACGCTCGCCGCCGGCCGTGAGCTGACGGATGCCCCCACCGCGGTCGCCGACGCCGACATCGTCGTGCTCGCGGTGCCCGACCTGGCGCTCGGGCCGGTCACCGCCGACCTGGTGCCGCAGCTGAAGCCGGGCGCGATCGTGCTCACCCTCGACCCGGCGGCCGCGTACGCCGGGCTGCTGACGACGCGCGACGACGTCGTGCAGGCGGTCGCGCATCCGTGTCACCCGTCGATCTTCCTGCAGCGCCAGACGCCCGAGGAGTGGGCCGACACCTTCGGCGGCATCGCGGCGCCACAGGATGCGATCGCGGCCGTCGAGTCGGATGACCCGGGGCACAAGGCCATCGTCGAGGCCACCGTGCGTGCGATCTACGCGCCCGTGATCGACGTGCACTTCGTGACGATCAAGCAGCTCGCGCAGCTCGAGCCGACCCTCGTGGAGACGGTGGCGTGCATGATCGGGGCGCTGCTCAACGAGGCGCTGGAGGAGACCATCAACACGATGGGGGTGCCCGCGGCGGCGGCCCGCAGCATCCTGTACGGGCACACGCAGGTCGCGCTCGCCAACGGTCTGCGCGGCGACAACCCGTTCAGCGACGCCTGCCTGATCGCCATGGACTACGGGCGCGAGAGCATCATCAAGGACGACTGGAAGAAGATCTTCCGCGACGACGAGCTCGACAAGAACCTCGCGCGCATGCTGCACCTGCCCGCGATCACGCGCTGATCGCGGTAGCTTCGCCTGATGGTGAGCGCGGAGTGGGACGACGCGGGCGTCGCATGGGCCTCGGGGCCCTGGTCGCTGGAGCTCCGCGGCGACGAGATCGCCGAGCTGCGGTTCGAGGGGCGGCGGGTGCTGCGGAGCATCCGCGCCGTCGTGCGCGATCGGGACTGGAACACGGCGTCGTGGGTGATCGGTGCGCCCGAAGTGGGCGAGCGGATGCTGCGGGTGCCGTTGCGCTCGGAGGGCTACGGAAGCGACATCCGCGGTGCGATCGCGGTGGAGGTGGCGGGGCCTGACGGGCTCTCGGTGACCTTCGACGCGGTGTCGCACAGCGCGTTCGCCACGAACCGCACCGGGCTCGTGGTGCTGCACCCCCCGCAGGCGAGCGGGGCGGAGCTGGCGGTGCGGCATCCGTCGGGGGCGTCGTCGCGCACCATCTTCCCGGTGGCGCTCAGCCCGCACCAGCCCGTGTTCGAGATCGCGGGTCTGGCCTGGGAAGACAAGGGGCTGTCGATCGACGTCTCGTTCGTGG
>BADC01000604.1 GCA_000333435.1 Corynebacterium-like bacterium B27
CGCCCGCGCGCTCCACGATCTGTCGCCGCGCGCCGGGCGCACGATGGTGCCGGTGCATTGCGGCGCGATTCCGGCCGATCTGCTGGAAAGCGAGCTGTTCGGCCATCTCAAGGGCAGCTTCACCGGTGCCGGCGCGGATCGGCCCGGCCTGGTCGAGGTCGCATCGGGCGGGACACTGTTTCTCGACGAGATCGGCGAGATGCCGGCCGCGATGCAGGTGAAGCTGCTGCGCTTCCTGAACGACGGCAGCTATCAGCCGATCGGTGCCCGCGCGCCGAAGCAG
>BADC01000603.1 GCA_000333435.1 Corynebacterium-like bacterium B27
ATCGCTGATCACGCCGGTGCGCACGAGGTCGTCGACGTACTCCTCGTAGTTGGCCCACGCGCCGAACTGATAGGGGAGGCCCGCGGTCG
>BADC01000602.1 GCA_000333435.1 Corynebacterium-like bacterium B27
ACGTCGCGGGAACCTACGCGCAGTCGCCGCACGCGGCCGAGGTGAGCGCTTGGTCGCACGCCGCCCGCGACGCATTCCTCGACGGCTATATAGCGCGCTCCGGCGTCGACCTGCGGGCGCAGCGCGCCCTGCTCGACGCGTTCGAACTCGACAAGGCCCTCTACGAGGTGAGCTACGAGGCGCGCAACCGGCCGGATTGGGTGTCTATCCCCGCGAACGCCATCCGCTACCTCGCCCACCGCCGCTGAGAGCAGGCGCGCGTCAGACCTCGGGTTCGCCCGTGATGAGGCCGCGCAGCCAGTCGCGGGCCTCGGTGAAGACCTCGTTGTCGTAGCGGGCGACGTATTCCACCGGTGAGCGGTCGGCACGCGGGTACGAGCCGAGGAAGATGATGTGCGGGCTGAACCGGCGCACGCCGAGCAGGGCATCCGCCACCCGCTCGTCGGTGATGTGGCCGTCGGCGTCGATCACGAAGCGGTAGCGGCCGAGGGCGTCGCCGATGGGCCGTGACTGCAGCAGCGACAGGTTCACGCCGCGGGTCGAGAACTGCTCGAGCAGTTCGAGCAGGGCACCCGAGCGGTCGTCGGGCAGTTCGGCGATGATGCTCGTCTTGTCGGCACCGGTGGGCGGCGGCAGCGTCGACCGTCGCGACACGAGCACGAAGCGGGTGACGGCGTTGGCGTTGTCGGCGATGTTCTCGGCGAGCACCTCGAGCGGGTGGTGCTGCACGATCTGCGGCGGCGCCACGGCCGCGTCGGCGAGGTCGTTCTCGAACAGCGCGAGCGCCGCGGCCACGTTCGAGGTCGACGGGATGTGGCCGTGCGCCGGCAGGTTCGCGTCGAGCCACCGCCTGGTCTGGGCGTAGGCGACCGGATGCGCGTTCACCACCCGTACGTCGTCGAGCGTCGTGCCCGGCCGGGCCACCAGCACGAACTGCACCTTCACCAGGTACTCGCCGATGATGCGCAGGCCCGGGATGCTCGCCAGCGCATCCTGCGTGGCCGACACCCCGCCCTCGATCGAGTTCTCGATGGCGATCATGGCCGCCACGCTGCGGCCCGACACCACGTCGTCGAGCGCCTCGCCGACGTTGTTGACCGAGTGCCACTCCTTGCCCTGCGCCTCGGGCACCTGGGCGAGCGCCGCCTCGGTGAAGGTTCCCCGACGGCCCCGAGTAGCTGTACGTCTCCGACATGGTCCGAGCCTACCCGAGGCTCGGGGCCGTGGACTTCTCCAAACGAG
>BADC01000601.1 GCA_000333435.1 Corynebacterium-like bacterium B27
AGCGCCACCTCGCTGGTGCCTGTGAGGAAGAGGTCGTCGGCGGGGAGGTAGTAGACCTCGTCGGCGTGTTCGCCGAGGAAGCCGGTGCCGTCCATGGTCTCGGGGCGCACCAGGGTGGGCGTGATGAGGGGGGTGAAGCCGGCCTCGAGGGCGCGGTCGAGCGCGAGGTTCATGAGCGCGAGTTCGAGGCGCGCGCCGATGCCGGTGAGGAAGTAGAAACGGGCGCCCGAGACTTTGGCGCCACGGGCGAGGTCGAAGAGCTTGAGGCTCTCGCCGAGCTCGACGTGGTCGCGCGGGGTGAAGTCGAAGGCGGGCTTGGTGCCGACCTCGCGGAGGGTGACGAAGTTCTCCTCGCCGCCCTCGGGCACGCCCTCGATCACGATGTTCTGAATCTGGCGGGCGGTCTCGACGAAGGCGTTCTCCGCATCCGTCGCGCGCTGGTTCGCGGCCTTCACCCGGGCGGCGAGCTCTTGCGCCTGGGCCACCAGGGCCTTCTTCTCGTCCTTCGGGGCGGCGGCGACCTGCTTGCCGAAGGCGTTCTGCTCGGCCCGCAGGTTCTCGAACTCGAGGATGGCGGCGCGCCGCTCGGTGTCGGCGGCGAGCGCCTGGTCGACCAGCTGCACGGAGGAGCCGCGGGCCCGCTGCGATTCCCTGACGACGTCGGGCTGTTCACGCAAGAGCACAGGATCGATCACGCCCTCCATCCTATCGGCGCACTCGCCCGCCCCCGCGGCCCCACCCGTGCCGGCTCGGCCGCCGCCCGGCCTCGCTTCGGCGGCGGCGCGGCCGCCCCCGGCTCGCGCCGAACTCCGCCCCACGCTCGGGGGCGCTCGCGCACGCCGAGCGGAGCACTACGGTGGGATCTGTGGCAGCAGCCGACGCCCCTCACCCCGCCCCCGACGAGGAGCCCGCCGCTGCGCCCGCCCCACCTGCTGGTGCGGCCGCGCCCACGACACCGACCGAGACGCCCGACCGCGCTCCCGCGGCCGGCGGCAGCGGCAGCGGCAGCGGCAGCGGTCGTATCGCGGCGCCGGACGCCGAACTACCCGCTGAGACTCAAGGCGACAGGCCCTACTCGACGACCCAGGGTGAGCGGGTGGCCGCGGAGCGACCGCGCGCTCACATGTCGCGCGGCGCCGGGCAAGGACCGGCGACGCCCGAGGAGGCCGCGCGCAGCACGGCCCCCGAGGCAGCAACCAGGCCCTACTCGACGACCCAGGGTGAGGCGGTCGCCGCGAAGCGACGGCCACCGAACATGTCGCGCGGCGCCGGGCAAGGACCGGCGACGCCCGAGGAGGCCGCGTGCAGCACGGCCCCCGAGGCAACCACCAGAGCCGCCGTCATCGTCAATCCCGTCAAGGTCGACGCCGCGCGCCTGCGCCCGGTCGTGGCGGCGGCGGAGCGCGCGGCGGGCTGGGCCGAGACGCTCTGGTTCGAGACGACGCTCGACGACGCGGGCGAGCTGATCGCCCGCGAAGCTGTGGCGCAGGGTGCCGCCGTGGTGGTGGCCGCGGGCGGCGACGGCACGGTGCGGGCCGTCGCGGAGGGGCTGCGTGACACCGGCGTGCCGATCGGCCTGCTGCCGGTGGGCACCGGCAACCTCCTCGCCCGCAACCTCGATCTCACCCTCACCAACCTCGAGCTCGCGGTGACGGCTGTGTTCGCGGGCCGCGACCACGCCATCGACGTCGGTGTCATCCGCGCGACCCGCGCCGACGACACCGTCGAGGAGAAGGTGTTCCTCGTGATGGCGGGCCTCGGCATCGACGCGAAGATGATCGCCAAGACCAACAAGAAGCTGAGAAAGGCGGTGGGCTGGCTGGCGTATGTCGACGGCATCGGCCGCGCCCTGCCCGAGCTCAAGCCGGTGAAGCTGCGCTTCCGCCTCGACGGCTCGTCGTGGCGCACGACGAGCGTGCACACCGTGATCGTCGGCAACTGCGGCATGCTGCCGGGCGGGTTGCTGCTGATCCCGGATGCGAAGCCCGACGACGGCGTGCTCGACATCGTCGCCCTGCGCCCGGAGGGGCCGCTCGGCTGGCTGCGGGTGTGGAACAAGCTCGCGTTCGAGAACGGGGTGCTCCGCCGTTCGGCGGCCGGGCGCAAGATCATCGACCTCAACAACGACGTGCGCTCGGTCTCGTACTCCACCGGCCGCGACTTCGAGCTGACCCTCGACGGGGTGGAGGAGATCCAGCTCGACGGCGACGAATGGGGCACGGCCCGCGCGGTGCACACCTGGGTCGATCCGGGCGCCCTCCTGGTGCGCATCCCCGCCGACCACCCGGCCCTCCCCGCCGCCTGACCCGGTGCCGCGCCCGACGGATGCTCAGCGCGAGCGGCGAGGGCGGCCCGGCTTGCGCGCCGGCGCGCCCTTCGACTTCGCGGCGCCACCACCCTTCGCGGCGCCGCTGCCCTTTGCGGCGGCGGCGCGGGCCTCGGCGGCGCGCGCCTTGGCCTTGTCGGTCGCCTTGGGCTTCCGCCCCGAGGCGGCGGCCGCGGCCCGCGCCGCGTCGTCGGCCGCCCGCGAACTGTTCGCGGTGCGCCCGCGCACCACCCCGATGAACTCGTCGACGAGCGGCGTCTGCCGCTCCGCGAGCCACACCAGCGCGATCTCCGTGGGCGGCACCCCCGTCAACGACCGCGCCACCACGTCGCGTCGCGCGTAGAGGCGCGCCACCGACTTCGGCAGCACCAGCACGCCCACTCCCGCCGCGACCAGCTCGACCGCGTCCGGGCCGCCACCGGCCCCTGGCGCGACCTCGAGCATCCGCTCGCCCGACGCCGCCAGCTCGTCCAGCCCGATCTCGTCGAGCGCGGTCACCACGTGGTCCTTCGGCACGACCACCACCGCGTCCTCCTGATAGAGCGGGATGACGCCCACACCGTCGCGGGGCACGGGCAGGCGGAGGAACGCGACATCCGCCCGCCCCTCCCGCAGCACGTCGAGCGGGTCGGCCGACGGCACGAACGACTCGAGCGGCACCGCCTCGACGGGTTCGTCGGGCATCCGCTCGTGCCAGACCCGGAACCACTTCGTGGGCGTGACTCCGGGCACGAAGGCGACGCGGAACCCCATACCGCCCCCCTTCCGCCTGAGCGCCCAGGATACGCTGTGCTGATGAGCCCCGAGAAGACACCGCAGACCATGAAGCCGGCGACGGCCGCGAAGAAGCTCGGCATCCTGCTCTCCGCCGCTCCGAGCGAGTTCCAGCAGAACCCGGTCTCCCGTGCCGAGCTGAACGCCCTGCTCGAGACGCCGCCGGAGTGGCTCGTGCAGCTACGCCTGCACGGTCCGCACCCGCGCGAGGTCGTGGCCCGCAAGCTCGGCGTCTCGAACTCCGGCCTCGCCCGGGCCGGCGTGACGGATGCGCTCACCACCGACGAGATCACCGCCCTCCTGCAGAGCCCACCGGAGTGGCTGGTGACCGAGCGGCGCATCCAGGCCGAGGTGCGGGCCGAGAACCGCCGGGTGAAAGACGTCGCCCTCGGCAAGGCGGCGGCAGCCGAGCCGGCGGGCGAGTAGGCGGCCGAGTAGCGCCCCACTCGGAGCGGATGCCCAGCCATCCCGCCCTGGCGGGTCCCCCCGGCGCGGCGTAGTGTCCGAGCATGAGCGTCTCTGCGGTGAAGATTCCCCCCACCCGGGAAGTACGGCCGGCGCTGGCGGACTGGATTCAGCAACAACGCTGGTTCGCATCTTCGGCGAAGCATCCCGTCCTGTCCCGAGTCGGCATGTGGTCACTCACCGACCACCGGCACCAGGTCGGACTCGAGACCCATCTCATCCTCGACGAGTCGGCGACCCCGGCCGTGCTCTACCAGGTGCCCCTGTCGTTCCGTTCCGGGCCGCTCCTCGGTGGTGACCGGGCGCTGATCGAGCGCGCCACCATCGACGGCAAGACGGTTTACGTCTACGACGGACCGCACGATCCCGCCTACACCCGCGCCCTCCTCGGGCTCATGCTCGACGGCGACCACGACGGGCCCGAGGAGGGCGAGCGCGTGGTGAGCTTCCACGACGCCTCGGCCGAGGGCCATCATGCGCTCACGAACTCCGACATCCGGGTCACCGACTCGCATGTGCTGCGCGGGGAGCAGTCGAACACGTCGATCATCTACGACCTCGTGCATCCGAACGGCAAACCGGCGCAGCCCGTGATCTGCAAGGTGTTCCGGGCGCTCAGCAACGGCGCGAACCCGGATGTGGTGGTGCAGTCGGCGCTCTCCGACGCCGGTTCGCGCCTGGTTCCGCGCGCCGTCGGCAACGTGACGGGCAGCTGGAACGACCCGCGGGAGAGCGACGGGCGAGCGAGCGGTCACCTCGCGTTCGCGCAGGAGTTCATTCCCGAGGTGGAGGACGCCTGGCGGGTCGCGCTACGCGCGGCCGAGGCCGGGGGGTCGTTCGTGGGGCCCGCGCGGGCTCTCGGGGAAGCGACCGCGCAGGTGCACGCCGAGCTCGCCCGACTCTTCCCGGTGCATGGCGCCACGGCGACCGAGAAGTCGGCCATCCTCGCCAGCATGCGGA
>BADC01000600.1 GCA_000333435.1 Corynebacterium-like bacterium B27
CGGTGCGCGCCGACGACATCCTGACCGCCGACGTGCTCGCCACGGCGATCCTGGCTGCCGGGCCCGACCGCTGCCAGGAGATCCTCGACGGTTTCGACGTGGATGCCCTCCTGGTCGACGATCGCGGCGGCCTGACCGCCACGCCCGGACTGACCGCCGCAGGTCTCGTCCCCGCATGACCCCGGCCAGGCCGGGCGCTCCCTATACTTCGAGCATGTCGGACCGCGCCCGCATCCTGCTCGTCGAGGACGACGTGCGCCTCGCGCAGCTGCTCGACCAGTTGCTGACGGCCGAGGGCTACGACACGGTGCTGGCGCGCGACGGCCAGCGAGCCCTGCACGAGGGGCTGACCCAGCAGTTCGACGCGATCGTGCTCGACCGCGGCCTGCCGGTGCTCGAGGGGCTGGACGTGCTCACGCGACTGCGCAGCCGGGGCGTCCTCACCCCGGCACTCGTGCTCTCGGCCCTCAGCAATCCCGCCGACCGGGTCGAGGGCCTGGACCGCGGCGCGGAGGACTACCTCGGCAAACCCTTCGACATCGACGAATTGCTCGCCCGCGTCCGCGCGCTGCTGCGGCGGCATCGCACCTCGGTGCCGATGGTGGCCGTGCCCGGCGGCACCTTCGACGTCGCGAGCCGCACGGTTTCGACCCGGACGGGCCAGGACGTGATGCTCTCCGAGCGGGAGGCCGCTCTGCTCGAACGGCTCGCCCGCCGCCCGAACCAGGTGTTCGAGCGGGAGGACCTCCTCGCCGAGGTCTTCCCCGACGCCGACGATCCCGGCGTCGTCGACACCTACGTGCACTACCTGCGCAAGAAGCTCGGGCGCCAGACGGTCACGACGATCCGCGGGATCGGGTACCGCCTGGGGGCGCTGTCGTGACCGGCAGAGGGGTTCGGCGCACCGGAGGCGGCAACCACACCGAAGACGACCTGCGCCCCGCCGCGTTGCGCCTCACCGCGCAGTTCACCTCCCTCGTGCTGCTCCTCATCCTCTTGGTGGGCGGGATCGTCTTCGCGATCGTGAAACACAGCGTGGCCGAGTCGAACGAGCGGGCCCTCGTGGCCGCCACCCAGATCGACTCCCCTCAGGATGCTCCGGACGGCATCTACCTGACCGTCGTCGAAGGGCACACCGGGCGTCAAGTCGTCTTCGCTCCCGGCATGCCGTCCGGGC
>BADC01000599.1 GCA_000333435.1 Corynebacterium-like bacterium B27
CAGTGGATTGAAGCTCTGATGGCCATCCTGAACCCGCCCCACGATGCGCACGCCGACTCACGACGGGCGGCGACCCTGCCCGCACTCCTCGTGCGGAGCATCCGACTCGGCTGGGCGGAGCTGCCCCGCGTCATCGCCGTCTGCGGGCTCTGGCTGGCCAGCCTGATCCCGCTCGCCCTCGCCCTCGCGTTCGACGCCCCCTGGTGGATCGGTGTGCTCGCCGCGGCTCCGGCGCTCGTCGGGCTCACCGGCGTGGCGCGTTACGGTGCCCTGCTGGAGCTCGGCGGGAAGCCCTCGATCCGGGAGGCGCTGCGCGTGGACCCGGCCTTCGGTCTCTCGCTCGCCGGCGCGGTGGCTCTGGCGGGAGCCCTCGTGGCCGCGGGTGGGCCACTCCGCTACGCGGGCTTCGCCGCGGCCGCCGTCGTCGCAGTGCTCGCGCCGATGGCGCTCGCGTACGGCGCGGTGCGCTCCCGTCGTGGGCTCGGCCGGTGGCGCGGTGCGGCCATCCTCACCGCCTACCGCCCGTCGACCGCGCTCACGGTGATCGCGCTCAGCTGCCTCGCCGGCTTCGCGGCCGCCGCGACGGTCGGCGCGTTCGGCTTCGTGCTCCCCGTGCTCGTGAGCGCCTTCAGTTCCTCGGCGGTGGGGGCGCTGCTAGCCGAGATCGACGAGACCGCCCGACCTGCCCATCCGGCCCCCGCCGACCGCGCCCGGCGAACGAGCCCATGATCTCGGGATGCCGGTCGTCGCGGCAGAAAAATCGGCTCAGTCCGCGTCACCGGCATCCCGAGCCCCTGCACCACCGCGCCGCCCCGTGATCGACGGGCGCCTGGCGCGCGCCCCCCATCAGTCCCGAACCATCCGACCGCTGGACTCCTCCCCGCAGGAGCCGACACGAAAGGGCGGCACCCTCGATGACCGTTCCCCTCACGACCTCCCGCACCGAGACGACGACCGACGTGGAAGTGTCGATCCCGACGCCCGCCCGCGGCACCGCCATCACCGCGCCGAGCCGCGAATGGTGGACCACCTCCCGCCGCCGCATCTTCTACGACGCACACACCCCCGACTGGGCAGACCCGCATCAGCGCGGCGCGGTGGGCGACCCGGCCTTCCCGCTGCTGTCGGAGGTCGACCCCGAGGGCGACCTGCAACTGCTCGCCCAGGCCGGTGCCGATTCCGTGGTGCTGTTCGCGAAGTGCCAGTACGGCAACGCGTACTACCCGACGGCTGTGGGCCGACCGCACTCGGCTCTGGGCGGGCGCGACCTGTTCGGCGACCAGCTGCGCGCGGCGCACGCCCGCGGCATCCGGGTGATCGCGTACTTCTCCAACATGTGGGACACGGCCGCCGCCGGCGCACACCCCGACTGG
>BADC01000598.1 GCA_000333435.1 Corynebacterium-like bacterium B27
CGACCTGTTCTACGGCAGCATCGACGACTACGACACGCTGGTGCCCTACCCGGCGCCGACGAACTACAGCGAGTACGAGGCCACGGTGCTGCGCAACCTGCAGCTCATCTTCGCCGGGGAGGTACCGGTCGACCAGGGTCTCGAGACCATGCAGGGCGAACTCGAGTCGATCGTGACCTGCAACTGACATGACGAAACTCACCGATGAGCGGGGCGCCGGCGGCACCGCCGTGCGCTCCGCCCAGCCGGCGAGCGGCCTCCCGCGGGCGGCGGGGACGGGTTCTTCCCGGCCCCGCCGGTCGCGCCGCGCTCGCGACGGCCGAGCCGCCGCCGGCTTCCTGGCGCCTTCCCTGATCGCCTTCTGCATCTTCGTACTCGCCCCGAGCATCGCGGTGGCCGTGCTGAGCCTGTTCCGCTGGAACCTGCTCTCCGACGGCACCTTCATCGGCTTCGACAACTTCGTGAAGCTGGCGAGCGACTCCCGGCTCTTCGACGTCTACCGTTCCACCGCCTTCATGGCGGTCGTCATCCTCGCGGTGAACGTGGTGATCGGCCTGCTCCTGGCAGTGCTGCTCGAGACGCGCATGCCCAACTGGCTGCGCGGGTTCTTCCGGCTCTCGTTCCTCTTCCCGTTCGTGGTCTCCTCCTCGGCGGTGGCCCTGATCTGGCGGTTCCTGCTCAACAAAGACCTCGGGCTCGTCAACTACTGGCTCGGTCTCATCGGCATCGACCGCATCGACTGGCTCGGATCGAGCTTCTGGGCGCCCATCTCGGTCATCATCGTGTCGTCGTGGAAGACGGTCGGATTCTCGATCCTCATCTATGTGGCGGGGCTGCAATCCATTCCGAACGAGATCCGCGAGGCGGCCATCGTCGACGGGGCGAACGCCTGGCAGCGGTTCTTCCGCATCACGCTGCCGCTGCTCTCCCCCACGGTGCTGTTCTTGCTCGTGATCAACACGATCAGCGCGTTCCAGATCTTCGCCGAACCCAAGGTGCTCACGGGCGGCGGCCCGGGCGACGCCAGCCGAACCATCGTGCAGTACATCTACGACCTGGCCTTCGGCGCCTTCGACCTCGGCTACGCCTCGGCGGTCGGCCTCACCCTGCTGCTGGTGCTGGTCGTGCTCACCACCATCCAGTTCCGCGTCTCGAAGAGTTGGACCCACTACCAATGAGAATCACCTCGAGCGTGGTCGTCTCCCGCATCCTCACCTTCGCCGTGCTCGGCATCGCCGCGGTCGCCATCATCGCGCCGTTCCTCTGGATCTTCCGCGGTGCCATCTCGCCGAGCGACGCCGAGCTCTACCAGCTGCCGCCCACCCTCTTCCCCGCCGACCCGACCCTCGGGAACTTCGGCAAGGTGGCCACCGAGGTGCCGTACTTCCGGTTCATCCTCAACTCGATCATCGTGGCCACCAGCGTGACCGCGGCTCAGTTGATCACCTGCTCGACCGCCGCCTATGCGTTCGCGCGCTTCGACTTCCCCGGCAAGGGCATCGCCTTCGCGCTCGTGATCGGCTCGTTGATGATCCCCATCCAGGTCACGATCGTGCCGCTGTTCCTCGTGATGTCGAAGCTGCAGCTGACCAATACGCTGTGGTCGCTCATCCTGCCGGGCGTGTTCAGCGCGTTCGGCATCTTCCTCCTGCGGCAGCACTTCCTCAGCCTGCCGCGCGAACTGGAGGAAGCGGCGACGATCGACGGCGCCGGGCACGTGCGCACCTTCTTTCAGGTGATGCTCCCGCTCTCGGGC
>BADC01000597.1 GCA_000333435.1 Corynebacterium-like bacterium B27
TTTCCTCCCCCGTGACAACGGGTATACACCGAGTCGGACTTCGACGTGCCAGAACCACCAACAGTCCCACCACCCGCATGAGTCTCGAAGTACTGCTGAGCCTGAGCCGTGTACCGTGCCGCCGAAGCAGCCAACCCAGCGTCCATCCCGGACGATTCGAGGAACATCTCCATGGTGATGGTCTTCCCCTGCCAGCGTGACATGAACGCCGAGATGGCTTCGTCGGCTTCGGTCACGCCATTGAGCTGCACGTTGGTGGTCACCTGTTCCGGCGTCATGATCAAGCTGTTCACGTAGTCAGTGGCGGCCTGATCCGAGTCGAAGAACTGCCGGGCAACGTCGAACAGTGCGGCGCGGCCCTCGCCGAGCTTGGCAGTCATCTCGTCCTGCGACATGCTCGTCTCGTACGTTTGCGCTGCAGCTTCGTTCGCGGCCTTCGCCAATTCCCGGAGCATTTTCCCGTTGTCTCGGCCGGCCTGGGTGGTAACGTCCAGGGTCGCCGCGAAACCATCCGCTCCGAACGCCGACCGTGCGTCGTCGAGGGACTGGTAGAAGTTGCTGTTCGCGTCGGCCAGCCCGGATGTTGCTGAACCGTAGTTGCGGATGGCATCGACCAAGGCTGATACGTCCGTGGTGGCCTGGTCAGCGACGGATGAGACGGCCTCGAGTCCGGTTTGGGCGTCGTCGGAGGCGTCTCCGATAGTGCCCATCGCCAATCCGAGCAATGTGGCCGAGTCCTGCGCCAGCCCCTGTGAAGTCGCCTGCTGCACAAGCGCATCCCTGAACGCCGGCATCCGGTCCAGGAGGGTCTTGAGCGATCGGTCGGAATGGTCCGTCTTATCAGCGAGTAGCTGGAACGCATTCTGCGCCGCCGGGAGGTTCGTCTTCGCAGTCTCACCAATCTTCGACAAAGCGTTGTTCAGTGAGAACGTGCCATCGGTTCCATGAGCGAAGGTCGCCCACCAGTTCTCGTCGATGTCAGCGAGGTTATTGAGGCGCTTCTGGAAGTCATCGATCGACGCCTTCCCGTCGTCCCACACAAGGCCATCAGCCATGCCCTGAAATGCCTCGCTGATGATCTTATTGGCGTCCGTGGCCGTAGCTGCGACGTTCTCCATTTCGGCGTCAGTGGCCTGCAGCTTCTCGAGCAGCCCGTTGAGAACGTCAATACCGACGACGATCCCGCCAGCCACCGCAGCTCCCTTCGTCACCGTGCCGAGGATGCGCGCCGTCCGCTGAGCTGCCGGGCCCATCTGCTCGATGGCGTCCCGGTACTCGGCGAGTTTCGGCGCACCGAGAAGGAACGCGCCTGATGCGAGAGCAGCGGCAGCGCCGAGACCACCCAGCCCCATCGTGACGCCCTGGATCGGTTCGGGAAGCCCGTTGAACCCGTCGACCAGATTCGTCGCCGACTGGGTTAGGAACCGCAGGGTATCGTTCGCCTGCGAGCCAGTTTGGATGAGAGCCGTGTCGAACGCGCCGCCAAGCTGCTCAACGTCACCCTTCAGGTTGTCGAGACGACGACGGGCGGTGTCAGCCGCATAACCGGCATCGTTCGTCTGGTCAATGTACTTCTGAATGCCCTTCGAGCCCTGCTCGTACAGTACGTTCGCGCCACGCACAGCATCCGACCCAAACAGGATCGCCTCAGACGCTGCACGCTGCTCAGGAGTGAGATCCTGAAGCCGATCACGGAGGAGGCCCGCGTACTTCGCGACACCGATGAACTGACCCGAAGAGTCGTAAGCACTCAGCTTCAGGCGGTCCATCTCGGCCTTCGCCTCAGCAGACTGCGGCGTGAGGCGCTGCAGCATCGTCTTCAGCGATGTGCCCGCGTCCGACCCGAGCAGGCCGGCGTCGGCGAAGGCCGCCAGGGTGCCGGTGGTTTCCTCAATCGAGAGGCCGGTGCCGTGAGCGATGAGGCCGGCCTGATTCAGCGCCTGAGAAAGGTCCGAAACGTCACCCATCGCCTTACCGGCCCCAGCTGCGAGGAGATCCGCGACGTGCGCGGAGTCCTTGCCGCCGAGACCGAACTGCTTCAGGGCAGTGGACATGCTGCCCGCCGCTTCCGCTACCCCCAAGCCGCCCGCCGCAGCGAGGCTGAGAGAACCGGTCAGCCCACCCGAAAGGATGTCCCTGGTGGTGAGACCGGCCTTGCCCATCTCCTCGATTGCATTGGCGGATTCGGTCGCAGAGAACACTGTCGAAGCGCCAGCGTCCAGCGCAGCGTCACGCAGAAGCGCCATGTTGTCGGCGGTCTCGTGAGTGGCAGCGTCCACGTAAGACATGGCCTGGTTGAAGTCAGCAGCCTTTGAAGCTGCGACGGTCAAGCCGCCAGCGAGGGCAAGGCCCAACGCGACACCCGAGCGGCCGAGCAGGTCAAAGTTCTGCTTCTGTTGAGCCAGCTTCGCGGCTTCGGTTCCGGTCTCGTTGGTGGCCTTGCGGGCCTTCTCCAGCCCGGCGATGTACTGCTGCACCTGAGCAGATAGGACAACTTTTACGATTCGTTCAGACATTGCATTCCTTTCGGTATGCGCGTGCAAATACACGCGCAGGTAAAAAAGAAGCGGGCCCCCACCCGCAAAGGGTGAGAGCCCGCACTTACTGCGAGGTGTTCAGTTATTCGATGCGCTGTCGCTCCCGCCACTCTTCAAACGGAAGGCCGGAATCGTTCCGGACGCGGAGTGTGTCCCTCACGGCCCGCAAGCGTTGGAACACCGCCAGGCACTCGGAAGGGTGATCTCGCGCGAACGAGTAGCCCGCCTCACGCCAGGCCCACGCACGCTCAACGTCGTCACCACCCGGCCATTCATCTGCGCGAAACTCGCGCAACCACAAGGGCCACACCTCGTCCCGTGTAGCCTTACGCCGCCGGACCATCAGCGAGCACCCCCGTACACGCCTCGAACCCCGCGCGCGGCCGGCAAGGTATCTTCGTCCAACGGGGGGATGCCCAACGTTGCAAGGAGACGAGCCATAACCAACCGCTGCTGCCGAGACTCCGCTACCCCAGGGTGAATCCGCATCCCCTGCGACGACGGCAACATAAGCCCCTCCTCTTCCACTGTTCTATCCAGTTGCACAATGCGATCCCGAGTCCTGCACGCCTCCTCGAGCATCGCCAGTTCATGCTGAGCCCATTCGAACTCAGCGACTCCGGCATCCCAGAGCTTCCGGCCCGCAGCGCCAAGATTCCGGGGAGTTTGAGGTGCGTTTGAATTCGTCACTTCGGCATCACCTCAGGGCGGCCGAGACCGCAAGGCCGATCATTTCGAGAGCGCGGAGAGAGAGGAGCACGCCCCGGAGGCCAACCGTAGAGGTGTTGAGGAGGCCTCACCCCCATCCCCTGAGTGATTCTCACCATGCGCGTGATGTTGGGAACTGTCCGCGTGTGGTGTTGCCGCGTGATGAGTTGCACCCGTTGGTAGTGCGCCGGCCTGAGGTTGGCTGGGCGCACGTGGTCACCTCCGAGTGAGGTTGGCTGGGCGTGGTCGGCGCTGAAGCTTCGGGGTGTGCGTGGTGCCGCGTTGTAGTCGATGGCTTCCTTGCAGATCCAGCACGCTGCGTCAGCCTGGCGTGATTCGTTGAGAAGCTGCGCGCGTGCCCTTTCCCAGGGTCTGCCGCGTGCTGGCATCAGTGCTCCTCCTGTCGTGTCCACCCGTAACTGTCGAAGACGGCGGCTTGCTCGAACGAGCGGGCAATGCAGGTGATGCCGCCTTCACTGATGTAGGTAATGCGTGTGTCCATCTGCGTTCACCGGCTGAGGTTGTAGTGCATGCCTGCGATGAACTGGTTGTTGGGCTGCAGGTAGTTGTTGATGGATGACAGTTCGGTGAATGCCGCGGCGATGTCGGGGCGGGTCTTGGTGTACTCGTCGGCGACTGTTTGCCACCCGCTGTCGAGTGCCTTGATGACGACGGCTTGAGCAAGTGATGCGTCGTCGTTCATCTCCGCGCGGCGAAGGAGGGCGAGGGCGTCCCGGTCATTGTCGATTCGCTCTGCACGGTCTTGCGCGTCGCGGATGGCGATGAGCTGTGACGGGTCGGTGGGCGCGTTCCCGAAGGCGCGCTTTTCGATGGCTTGTTTGCGGGCGAGGACGGCTGCATTCTCGTCGTGGCCGAGCTGTGTGATCGCCTGGTTGTGGGTCGAATAGGCGATATCGAGCTGGGCAGTTTTCCCGTCCGCGCTGAGGTTGTCATCTTTCTTGATGCTGTCGCGAGTGAGTTGCCAAGTGTTGTGGATCTCGGCGGCCTTCGTTCGATAGCCGTCGATCTGCTTCTCGAGTGCGGTCATGGTCGGGCCATCTACTGGCTCCTGCTGGGCGGGTGCTGCGGCCGGCTTTTCGAGTTCGCGTGCTGCCTGCATGAGGTCAAAGTTCACGGTTTAGCTCCTTGTCTTGAAGTGCTCTAGCTGTTCTCTCTGGATGCGCCATCTGCCGGCCACGCTCACTGCGTGAAGTCGGCCTTCTGCAATTGCCTTCCTGATAGCCCGGTCGCCTACCCCGAGGTGGGCGGCGGCTTGGGTTGTGCTTATCCAGGTAGTTGATGGTCCTTCGAGTTCCGGCCTGGCCGCTTCTTTGGTTCCGGTTGCGGCCTCGCGCCACTTGAGTTCAGCCAGACGGAAGGCGATGAGGACGCTGTCCACTTCGGCGTCCTGGCCTCGCGTCTGGAGGCGAAACCGTTCCAGGTCGGCGTAGCGGTTGAGGTAGGCACAGACGCGGCGGGGCACCACCACGACCGAACCATCACCGTGGATGTAGTGCTCAGGCGGTCGGGTCGCCATCTGCGGTTGTCTCTGGCTTGTCGGGCCGAATGATGCGATAGGCGAGCATGAGCCGGTTGAGGTTACGCAATGCGATCGGTATGGCGAACGTGCCGGCTTCTTCGAATAGGTAGTCCATGAGGAGGTAGCTCGCTCGGTGTGCGACTTCTCGGACGTAGGCACTCGACTTTGTCTCGGCGTGGATGCGCATGAGTTCAATCGATGCGGTGTCTCTCTTATCGAGGACGATCAATCGGGCCGTGAGCGCTTTGATGTCGTTGTCGAACGCTTCCATGTCGAGGAGGCTGATTGATCCGTCGTCTTCGTGGAGTTCAAAGAACACGTTGGGGTCGTCCACTGGTGGGTTCAAGCCGTCGCTCATCCTCTTGCCTCGCTTCCTGGCATGGGCTGTTCGGTTGCGAAGTCGCCGCCGAACCGTTCCGCTTTCACGAGCCACGAGAACCTGGCACCCTTCGGCCCGGTGACGGTGAAGGAGTTGTTCTCGATGTCTGTCCAGTCAGGTGCCATGTCGGGGCCGTAAACGAAGGTGGTTCGGCTGCCCGGTTTGGTCAGCTGCTCGAAGTAGTCGGGCAGGTTCACTACGACCGTTCCGTCATCGCCGATCACATCGCTTCCCCAGTACTCGACCCCTGACACGGGGCTCTCGGTGGAGCCGTGGAGAAGCATCATGCCGGGCTTCGTGGGGTGGGGCATGCCGAACGATTTCGAGTCCAACGCCACGAACGGGCCGTTCACGAGGATGCCGTTGTTCGCGGTCACCGCACCAGTGAGAGTGATCTGACTACCCACCAACGCGAGCGTCCCACCAGGTGCGGCAACGCGACCACCCGATGTGCCGTCGATGACGACCGCGCCGGCCTGGATCTTGCCGCCACCGGTGACGTTCAGGGTTCCCGCGAGATCGAGGGTGCCGTTGATGTTCGTGTTCCCGTTGATCGTGGTGGAGCCGTCGATCTGGAAAGTGCCGGAGATGACTGTCGGGCCGGTCACGTCCATGTCTCCCGACACGATCAGGTGCCCGGTGATAGTGAGCGTCCCGTCGACGGTTTCCGTGCCGGTCACGATGATTGTTCCGTTGACTCGCGCCGATCCGTCAACGATCAGGCCCTCAGCCGATGCGATGCGAAGCGCACCTTCATCGACCGATGTGTAACCGATCTGCGGGGAACGCTCAA
>BADC01000596.1 GCA_000333435.1 Corynebacterium-like bacterium B27
CGCGAACGCCGGCTATGCCACAGGACCCTAATTGCTGTTCTTGGCGCGAGGCATCGAGGATGACCACTACTGGGTGGTCCAAGAAATCGATGGCGTCCTGGTAGAGACTCCATGGCGGATAGAGCACGAGGTCGACGGCTACCGGCTGAGTCATGCAGACGACGCAACGTGGACACAAATGGTGTTCGCGCTCGGTTGCTTCGAGACTCCGGAGGCAGCTATCGAGGGGTTACGCGCGTTCCTCTAGCTGCACGAGGTCGGGATACCCCCGGAAGGTGGAGCGCTTCTGGTGAGCGCGTGGATCGCGTACTGTCGCGACGGCCACTCACGTTCCTAGGTCGAGGTGTCGCTTTTCCTCGAGAACCTTGGGGCGTCGCTGTAACGGGAGGTGTTGAGGTCGTCCTCGTCGAAGATGCCGATGAGGCTAGCGTCGCCGTTTCCGATTAGGGCGATAAGTTCCCATTGTCCAGGGGCGATCTCGATGGCCCGGAACTGATTGTCGTTGGTCATGCGGGTGACTTTACTTCCCATGTTTCTGCCACATAAGGGGCAGTTTGCTCCGTGTTGTCCCGCGTTGTAGACAGCATGATGATTCCTGCGTGCCACGCTTGTCGGTTCTATGTCAGCTGTGATTAGTGTGTCCGATTTGTGGGCGGAATATGATCGCTGTGTTATCTTGACGCTATGGCTCCTTTGTTGGCTCTCGAACCGTTGCATGTTGCTGACGTCGCTGTGATGTCCGCGTGTGACGTTCCGTGTGTTGGCAACGATGGTCTTACGGATCTGGAGCGCGCTGAGTACGCCGCCCGTTACCGGGCTGGAGCTGGCAGCCGAAGGATTAGTGCGGCCGAGAAAGCGGCCATCCAGGCTTGGCTTGAGCACCACTCTCGGGCCTGCTGATCTAGTTTGGGGCACTGCTGATTCCAGCGATGTAGGTGCCATTCAACGATTCGTCTGCGCTGACCCGGCTAAGGCCGTCTGGGATTTTCATCGGTCGCATAGCCACCCGCGTCCGTGGGAGTTGGAAGTTCAATCGCACATCCGATCCCTGCAGCCCGGGCGTATGGCAGGGGACGAGACCCTGATCGTTGGCATGTACGACGGTGAACTGATCAGCGCTGTGCATGTCTGCTTTGACATTCAGGGCGAGAATCTGATCGTCCTTGCGGTTGCCACGCATGTTGACTGGCGGGGGCGCGGAGTGGCGAAAGTGGCGTTGGAAAAGGCGCTTGATCTTTTGGACCAGACTCGCATTGAGAATGGGCTTACGTGCTATACCCTGGCGCGTATTCATCCGGAGAATGAGCCTAGCCAAAAACTCTTCGAGAGCTTTGGGTTCCATAATCTCGGTGAGGCGGAAGGCCCGGGCCTGCAGATCTGGATTCAGTAGCTCATAACCGGTGCCTGTTTATTCTGCCCTCATGTCACGCGAAGCGGGGAGCTGTTACCGCCGCTTGATCGACCCCAGATAAACCCACGCCCCGCGGCCCACCCCGTCCTCAGTCCATGTTATTCGCACCGCGGTCTTGTTCCACTCTTCAGCCTCAGCTTGGATCTGCACTATGCCGGCACTGACTGGCACCCAGGCCGTGACAGGAATCGGTTCGGGAGCTTTCGTGGGGGGGTCTTCCTCCGCGTTGACGATTAAGGGCGGCAGCGATTGGACGCGCGGCCGGAGATCCTTCTCAGCCAGTCGCTTCATTGTTCGTCGGTCGAGGGAGTCTCCGTAGCGCCTGTTTGAACCCATGTTCCATTAGATCATATGTTCGAATAATAGAAGATCGTGCTTGACGGGCTGTGCACGCGCGGGTGTACAGGTGTTCTAACAAATTGGACTGAAGCAACTACCCATCAAACAAATCCGCCCCGCATAAGCCTCTAAAGCTTGGTCTAGACCGGTAATCGCGGATAGCTGATCAAAGAACCATCAAGCAAATCAGCGTTGTGGGTCCGCCCAGAAGGGCACGTACGATTTTGCTTTCGCACCGACGCTTGGATCGTAGGAAGCGATGACGCCCGCCTCGAGGGCGTCTTTGATGAGTCGCGAGGCGGCGGCGGAGTTTCGATCAGCAATTTTAAATCGTTCACGCACAGTCGTATTTGTGGCGCGGCTGTGACGCACGTGCATGAGGCAGGTGTGGAAGTACACCGCCCTGATTCGGTCATCTTTCGAGTACGCGGAAAGGGGTCGATGAGAAAACACTGAGACCCGCATGTAATCGTCGCCGGTCTGGACAAGCGGAGCTGGCAACTCGTACACCTCGATCAGAGCAACTACTTGATCCCATCCACTGCCCCTCTCTTCGCATAGCCCCATCCGCCTCATAAGTGAAGCGAGCGCCTCATTACGAGACTGGGGCGCAGCATCAATGAGCCTGTTCTCGTCAACGAGAGGCCGGCCTGGGTTCGAGATCTCGAACCAGTCTGCGAAGATTTCGATCATCGGCCCAGACCCCGAGGCGAAGAAGTCTTGATGAACCAACGCATTTACAATCAGTTCACGCAGCACCTTCGCTGGATACACCGGGGTATCCTTTCGGACACCATCCTTAAATTCCTCGCGGGAAGGTACGCGTCTCTCGACAAATTTGAGAAGCCCACGGAAACCCACGGCATAGCCCATTGAACCTTGTTGCTCTTCCGCGGAAGAAGATCGGTCCCTACCGTCGTATCGGATGACCCGCGCAGCCTTGCGCGCGACCGTTGGGAAGTCGGACAAATCGCGCGCGAAAAGAAGCGCTCCCATGTTCGTAATCATCCAGCCAGAGCCAGGCGCTCGCACAATCAATTTCTCGCTGGCCAAGACTTCCAGCGCCGCTGATTCATCAACGGGCTCCGGGACTTCGAGGAGTTCAAAGTACGCTTCGTGAGCAAGCAACTCGAGGACTTGCTTATCCGAGACACGATCGCGTGCGAATCCAGCTTCAAATGGAGTTCGGCTAAACAAAGCCCACAAACGACGCTCGTGGTCGGGCAGACTGCGCAGGTCCTTTGTGTAGCTACCAGTTCGGATGTACTCGGTGCCCGAAAACTGAACTGGTCTGTAGGCCGCTGCCGCAATTGAGGCTAAAACTACGCGTTTTCCTTCAACGTCAACCTCTTCGAATTCAAGATGAGTTTGAGGCGAGATCAACCTCGTCAACCACGGGATAAAGTCTTCGTTGCCCTTTTTCTGCGTCCGAGGATCTACAGATGTGCCAATGATCTCGTGCGTAGCGTCGTCGATTCCCCAAACTAAAAAACCCCGAGGCTGGCCTTCCAGCGCTGCCGAGTTTGATAACGCAGAAAGCGCCTGTCCAACCATTTCTGGATCTTTGTTGTGACCTAAACT
>BADC01000595.1 GCA_000333435.1 Corynebacterium-like bacterium B27
GAACGATCTCCGGAGATCCAGTTCGACTCCGAGCTCGTCCGCGTTTCATTCGAGCTCGAGCGACTTCGTGGTCAGATCGGACGGGGTACGACTCCGGTGTCGATCTTCGCCGAGCTCCATGCACTGTTCCAGCTTCTGACGAGCATTGCGTCTGCTCGGATCGAAGGGAACCGCACGACGATCACTGACGCCGTGCGCGGACTTCAGGAGTTGCGACCCGGAGTGACCGATTCCCCGGATCGCTTGCGGGAGATCAGCAACATCCAGGAAGCGATGGAGTTCCTCGACGGGCTGGACGAGACCGTCCCGCTCACTCACGTGCTCATCCGGAGTCTGCACGAGTCGACCGTGCTCGGCCTCGAACGCGAAGGGGACCCGACTCCTGGTGAATACCGTCGCGTGAACGTCGGCATCACCCATGCCGACCACACTCCGCCAAGCCACGTGCTGCTCATGCCCGAGATGGATGACTTCCTGGAATTCGCGAACCGAGATGTTCCCGCGCACCAGCAGCTCGTGCACGCCGCGATCGCCCACCACCGCTTCCTGTGGTTGCACCCTTTCCAGAACGGTGGATCGCGCGAAGTGGTGCGCGTCTGCCTGCTCGGGCCCGACGGACCGAGCGGCACCTTCACCCGGTGGGAGAACCAGAGCATCCCGTGGTGACATGGACCTGGTGAAGCCACCCACGGGGGAGCCGGATTCGCTCGGAACCTGGGCGAAGCGCTACTACTATGCGAACCGACTGGCCGTCGAGACGCTCCTGAAGGCACACGGCATCGGCTCGACCCAGTGGCTCGTCCTCCGCCACCTCGCCGCCGAGGGTCCGACCGCGCAACGTGATCTCGGGCCCATCATCGGGGCCGAACGTGCGGCGCTCAGTGGCATCGTGGCGACGCTCGTGCGCAAGGGCTTCGTCGAGCAGACGACCTCCGCCGCCGATCAACGACAGCGCGAACTCGCCCTGACGCCGTCGGGGCGCCGGCTGCTGGACGGTCTGCCGGACCCGTTCGCGGAAGTCCGCGGGGTCGCGCTCGCGGGCATCGACCCCGCCGACATCGACGCAGCGATCACGGTGCTGGAACGCGCGATCGCCAACGTGCAAGCGCGCGACTTCGGCCGGTAGCCATCCTGAGTACCCGCGGGGCTAACTGCCGCTCTGGGGGAGGGGCGGGAGGGCGCGGTCGACGAGGTCGGCGATGAAGGGGCGTGTCGCGGGCTTCGCCTCGCAGGTGACCCGCACGAGGACTGCTCCGGTGAGCGTCACGAGCACGAGGTCGACGTCCCCGGGGGCAAGGTGGGCCGACAGGACCCGGCGGAGGCCGGCCGTGCCGGTGTCGTAGAGGCGGCGACGCAGCTGGTCGACGACGGGATCGGAACCGCTGCGCTCGATGATGCCGCCGAGCACCCGCGCCAGGTGGCCGGCCGAGAGGTCCGAGGCGAAGTCCGCGAGGCCGGCGATCAGGTCGGCGCGCAGGTTGCCCGTGGGCTCGGGGTGGTGGGCCTCGTCGCAGATGCGATCCACCGCATCCCGCACCAGGTCGATGCGCTGCGGCCAGTGCGTGTAGACCGTGGCCTTCGCGTAGCCCGAGCGGCGGGCCACCTCGGCATGCGTCACGCGCTCCCAGCCGTCGAGAAGGAGGATGTCGGCCGCCGCGGCGACGACGTCGCGCCGCGTGCGGGCGATCCGCGGGTCGGTCAGCTGCGAGTCGGTCACGATAGGCAGTCTAGACAGAAACGGACTTCTGTGCTGTTAATAGACAACATGACCAATAGTGAATCGATCGTCCATCCACATGGCGTGAGCATGCTCGCTCTGCCGACCGGCAGCTATGCGACGAGAGCCGCCCTCGCCTTCCGTGGCGGGTCGTTCTTCGACGTGCGCCAGTTCGCCGCGACCCCCGTGCTCGTGCGCCACCCGGAGGGCGATCTGCTCATCGACGCCGGGTTTGGCCGCGACTTCGACGGGCACTTGCGGATGCTGCCTCCTACCAACGGGCGGCGCACACGGTGGGGGTGCCGGGCGTCGACCAGCTGATCGAGGCCCGCTACGACCCGGAGCAGCTGACGGGCATCCTGCTCACCCATTCGCACTGGGACCACGTGAGCGGGATCGCCGACCTCGACGTGCCGGTGCTGATCACCGAGGCGGAGATCGCCTATGCGACGCACGCCAAGAACGACACGGTCTTCGCCGCCGTCTCACCCGGCCACCGGCTGATCACCTACACCTTCGACGACGGCCCGTTCGAGGGCTTCCCGGCCAGTCACGATCACTACGGCGACGGCTCGGTGGTCGTGGTCCCGGCCGCGGGGCACACCTCCGGGTCGGTGATCGTGTTCGTGCACGCATCCGACGGGGCGCGATACGCCTTCATCGGCGACCTGGCCTGGCAGCTCGACGGGGTGCAACGCCACGTGGACCGGCCGTGGCTGATGCGGCGGCTCGCCGACAGCGACCCCGATCAGGTGCGTGCCGACCTGGCCCGGGTCTCCGCACTCGCGGGCCGTTACCGGGTCATCCCGGCGCACGATGCGCGCGCGTTCGATGGCATCCCGACGCTGAGCGCGGAGGCACTCCGATGAGCGCCGACCGCACCGCCGCCGGGCGCGCCGTGTACGCGCGCAACTTCGGCGTCGACGAAGCGACCGCCCAACAGGCCATGGAGAGCCGGGTGGGGCCGGAGTTCGTGGCCGAGGCCTTTCTCGCCGCCGGTGGCCCCGGCAGGTCGGGTGAGCACCTCACCGACCGTGACCGAAGCCTCGCCACCATCGGCGCCCTCGTCGCACAAGGGGTCACGGATGATCGGCTCGACGTCTATCTGGGCGTCGCCCGCCGAAACGGCGTCGACGAGCAGGGCCTGGCCGAACTCATGATCCTGCTCACCGCCTACATCGGCCAACCATCGGCCTCGCTCGCGATGCAGGCGGTGCGCCGGACGGCGGTCAGCGCTCCATGACGATGATGGCCCGGCCCGAGATCTCGCCGCGGTCGAGCGCGGCGTAGGCCTCGCCCGCCTCTTCGAGGGAGTAGCGGCGGGTGACGGCGCGGGCGACGTCGTAGCCGCCGGATGCCGCCATCTCCACCACCTTCGGCAGGTCGCGCCGGGTGCGCGCACCGAACGAGCCCATGATGACCTGGCCTCGCCGCACCAGCGGAGTGATGGGCACAGCGGCGGTGGCGGCGCCGGCGGCGATGCCGACGGCGACCATCCGCCCGCCCTCGCGGAGGAGCGACACCGCGAGCTCGAAGGTCTGCGGCCGGCCGAGCGCCTCGAACGCCACGCTCACCCCTTTGCCGCCGGTGGCCTCGCGCACGCGCGCCGGCACATCCTCACGGGTGGAGTTGATGACGATGTCGGCGCCGAGCTCGCGCGCCGCGGCGAGCTTGTCGT
>BADC01000594.1 GCA_000333435.1 Corynebacterium-like bacterium B27
GCCTATCACTCCATACCGGGAGACAGTCTGTCTCTACCGGTGTATTCCGAAATCGAGCATTGAGTGTAGCCGGTATTGCGCTTAGCGTTCCCACATGTCACCGCGGAAGCTAGGTATCGAGAAGGGTCAGGTGTGGGCGTTTCGCGAGGGGTTGCCCACGCCGCTGGTGCGGGCGCTGATCGTCAACCAGCCGGAACACTATTACGCCAGAATCACCATCCGACTATTGGACAGCCCGGAGCGGGGATTGCTGAGCGTCACGCGAGCAAAGCTGCCGTGCCTGTGGGATCAGGTGCATGCGTACCTGGACTCGCATCCGGCGGTCCCACGCGTGTTTCAGTCCAGCGTGGAGAAGGAGCCCCAGACAGATCGCGAGGCGTTCCCGTTCCTCCAGGCGACCAAAGAACTCTTCCCGGTCGGGGAGACCACGCTTCGGCGCATCATCCGTGAAGAGATCGACCGTGCCCTCGGGGTACCTCGACTGGCGCTGACCTATCAGGACGCGTCCGTGGCAGTCGGGTACAGCGCAAGCACCTTACGCACCGCCGTGGCACGAGGTGACTTGATCCCGTCGTACATGAACTCCAAGCCGGTGTTTACACCAGATGAGCTAAAGAGATGGGTGAAATCGCTTCCTTCCGAGCCATATGGAAGTTGATGTCGATTTCCGCCTGATGTCGCCAGAGGCCGTTTCAGACTGTCCCGTCAGGTCTTTCTTCGCGCGCAATACCTTAGAGGCATGGATGAAGAAGCGACTGACGTGGTCGGAATCGCGAGATTCCTCGGCGTGTCTCGAGCGACCGTTTACGCCAAAGCGGTCGACGTCACCAAAAGGGCAGCCGACCGCGGCGAGATTCCGGGCTTTCGGATCGGAAACAGATGGAGATTCTTCCCATCGCTGGTACGCGAACATCTTTCTAAGCCGGTCGACCCGTGGGTATATCTGCCTGCGGCGAGGGCGCGGATGGCCTCGGTAAATCACTCAAGGAAGTAGCCAAGCAGCTATATGGATGGCGCGTCTAAAACCAGACAGATGACGCTGTCACGTTGGGCCGTGTGCTAGCTGATGTGCTACCGAAGGCGTTCCTATGGGTACTTCCGCGTTCATCTGACTTCGCGACCGCACGTCGGTTCGCTGCCAATCCGGGCCTCCGGGCTCATTTAGGTAACTAGAGGTGCGTGCGCGCGAGACAGTTCGAGTCCCTCCAGGGGCACCGCTGTGCTAGCCGTCCGAGGATGCGTCCTCCGATTCATCAGGCGTTCGTCGACGGATCGGCTTGCCAGGGAGCATGAGCTTGTCTGCATGGCTCGTCGATTTCAGTGCGCGGGTCTCGTCGCGTATCGCCGCAATGCCGATGATCAGCGCGATGATGAGCGCACCGACGCCGATGGGCCAACCCATGATCTGGACGCTACACCCGCCGGCATACCCATGCGCACCTTCCGGTTCGTGTGCTGACGTTCCGGTTCGTGTGCTGACGTGCGAGAATAGTTTGGTACCGAACGAAAGGATGGGTCATGGGCTTTGAGCGCATTGCACTGATCACGGGCGCCAATCAAGGGGTGGGGTTTCAGGTCGCCAAGGAGCTCGTGGCGAACGGGGTGACGGTTCTGTTGGGGTCGCGCGACGCCGCGAAGGGCGTCGCCGCCGCGGAAGAGATCGGCGAGGGTGCCATCCCGATCCAGATCGACATCACCGACAGTGGCTCGATCCATGCGGCGAAGACGCGGATCGAGAGCGAGTTCGGCCGGCTCGATCTGCTCGTCA
>BADC01000593.1 GCA_000333435.1 Corynebacterium-like bacterium B27
AGCAGTACTCCTACATCCTGATCCTCGCGATCGGCAGGGGGATGGTCATCATCATGGGCCACATCGACCTGTCGGTGGGCTCGGTGGCGGCCTTCGTAGGCATCGTCGTGGCGAAGTCGATGGCCGACTGGAAATCTGCCCTGGCCGCTGGCGATCGTGCTCGGCCTCGTCGTCGGCGCCCTGATCGGCGCCTGGCAGGGCTTCTGGGTGGCCTACATCGGCGTGCCCGCCTTCATCGTGACGCTCGCCGGCATGCTCATCTTCCGTGGCGCCAACCAGGTGGTGGGCCAGTCGACCACCATCCCGGTGCCGCCCGACTTCGGCAAGATCGGTGCCGGCTACCTGCCGGAGATGGCGGTGGCGCTGCCCTTCAACGTGTGGACGATGATCCTCGGCCTGCTCGGGGCCGCCTGGATCGTGGTGAACGAGGTGCTGCTGCGCCGTCGCCAGAAGCGCACCGGTGCCTCATCCGCTCCGCTCTGGGTGTCGGTGCTGAAGGTGGTCGTGATCGGCGGGATCATTTTGTTCGCCGCGTGGCTGTTCGCCACCGGCCGACCGGGCACGAGCTTCCCGATCTCGGGCATCATCCTCGTCGGGCTCGTCATCATCTACTCATTCATCACGAACAACACCACCTTCGGCCGCCGCATCTACGCGGTCGGCGGCAACCGGGTGGCCGCCACCCTGTCGGGCGTGAAAGACCGCCGTATCGACTTCTTCGTGATGATGAACATGTCGGTGCTGGCCGCCCTGGCCGGCATGATCTTCGTGGCCCGCTCCACCGCATCCGGCCCGCAGGACGGCAACGGCTGGGAGCTCGACGCGATCGCCGCCGTGTTCATCGGTGGCGCGGCAGTCTCGGGCGGTATCGGTACCGTCATCGGCTCCATCATCGGTGGTCTCGTGATGGCGTTCCTCAACAACGGTCTGCAGCTGCTCGGCGTGGGCGCCGACTACGTGTCGATCATCAAGGGCCTCGTGCTCCTGGTGGCGGTGGTTGTCGACGTGCTGAGCAAGGCAGCGGGCGGGCGTCGATCCTCGGCGTCTGGC
>BADC01000592.1 GCA_000333435.1 Corynebacterium-like bacterium B27
GCGCTGGATGTGGCGACGCTCTGCCACATCTACCCGGGTCGGTTCTGGCCCGGCATCGGCCTCGGCCTCCCCGCCTGGCTCGACCAGATGGGCATCATGCCGGCCGCACCGATGCGCGCCGTGAAGGAGACGGTCGAGACCATCAAGGCGCTGCTCGGCGGCGAGACGGTGACGATCGACAGCACCCAGAAGCTCGACGAGATCCACCTCGCCTACCCGCTCGAGACCGTTCCACCGATCTACATCGGCGCCGTCGGCCCGCGTTCCATCAAGCAGACCGGCCGCATCGCCGACGGACTCGTGGCCTCGACCACGAGCGGCACCGCCTACGTGAAGTGGGCGCGCGAACTCCTCGACGAAGGTGCTGCCGCGGTGGGTGCCACCGAACGACGCCGCATCGTCACCTTCGCCCTGTTCTGCGGCGACGACGACCCGGCGGCGGCCCGCGATGCCCTCCGCGCCTCCCTCGCCTTCTACCTCACGATCATGCAGGGCACCGACCTCATCTCGGTCTACGGCATCGACGAGGAGCTCGCCGAACTCGCCCAGGGCGGAGCCGAGCGGGTCGCCGCCGAGATGCCCGACCAGTGGCTCGAAGACCTCGCCATCGCGGGCAACGCCGAGCAGTGCGCCGAGAAGATCGACGCCCTGATCGCCGCGGGCTCCGACTCGGTCATCCTCTTCCCGGCCCCGTTCGACCGCGGTCGCGAACTCGTGGAGTTCGCCGGCGCCAAGGTGATCCCGCTCGTCGGCCGCTCATGACCGCTCCCACCACAGTCGCCGCACCGGCGCAGACCGATGCCGAGCCCGAGCTGCTGCTCGAGGCGCAGGCCATCGGCGTGAGCTTCGACGGGGTGCACGCCCTCGACGACGTGAGCATCGGCATCCGCTCGCACGAGGTGTTCGGGCTCATCGGCCCCAACGGCGCCGGCAAGACGACGCTGATGAACGTTCTCAGCGGATTCCAGCGCCCGACCCGTGGCCGCACGCTCGTGAACGGGGCGGATGCGACGCGCTGGGGCCCCGAGAAGACCGTGCGTCACGGGGTGAGCCGCACCTTCCAGGCCGTGCGGCCCTTTCCGGCCCTGACGGTGGCGCAGAACGTCGAGCTCGGTGCGCTGGGCGTCGGCACACGGCGCCGGGTGGCGGCCGAGCGTGTCGACTACATCCTGGAGGCGCTGCACCTCTCCCACCGTCGCGACGACTTCGCGGGCAAGCTCCCGCACGGCGAGGAGCGGCGGCTTGGCATCGCCCGCGCCCTGGCCAGCGAGCCGCAGGTGCTGCTGCTCGACGAGCCGGCGGCCGGCGCGAACGAGGCCGAGAGCGACGAGCTCGTCGCCTCGCTCCGCGCCATCAAGGCCGAGTTCTCGTGTTCGCTCGTGGTGATCGAGCACGACATGCGGCTCATCATGTCGATCTGCGAACGCATCCACGTGCTCGACTACGGGCGCAGCATCGCCGAGGGCACGCCCGCCGAGATCCAGGCGAACCCGGCGGTGCGCGAGGCCTACCTCGGTCAGGTCGCCGAAGCCGGGGCGGGGGAGTCGTGATGCTGGCGGTGACCGATCTCGTGGTGCGGTACGGGCAGACCACGGCGCTGCACGGCGTCTCGTTCGCGGTGAACCGCGGCGAGGTCGTGGCGCTCGTCGGACCCAACGGCGCGGGCAAGACCACGGCCCTCAAGGCGATCGTCGGACTGGTGACGCCCGCGAGCGGTTCGATCGAGTTCGACGGCGCGACCATCGTCAAGCACAAGCCCGAGAACCTGCTGCGCCGGGGCATCTCGCTGGTTCCCGAGGGCCGGCACATCTTCGCGTCGCTCACGGTGGTCGAGAACCTCGCGCTCGGCGCCGCCACGCGAGCCGACCGCCGTGCAGCGAAGAAGGATGTCGCAGCCTTCCTCGATCGCTTTCCCGCACTCGGCCGCCGTCGTCGCAGCCAGGCCGGCAAACTCTCCGGCGGCGAACAGCAGCAGCTCGCCATCGCGCGGGCGCTCATCGCCCAGCCCGAGTTGCTCATGCTCGACGAGCCGTCGCTCGGCCTCGCCCCGCTGGTCGTCGACCAGATCTTCGGGGTCGTCAGCGAACTGCGCGACGCCGGAACGACCGTGCTCCTCGTCGAGCAGAACGCCACCCGGGCGGTCGAACTGGCCGATCGCAGTTACGTGCTGCGCACCGGCGAGATCGTGCTGGAAGGGGACTCGCAGACCGTGCTGAACCACGAGGACTTCCTCGCGAGCTACCTCGGGGTGGCGGCCGGGGCACCCGGTGCGCCCGTAGCATCCGGAGTGCCCGCAGCCTCCGGGGAGGTGACCGCATGAACGGCTTCCTCCAGGGCGTCGTCGACGCGCTCGCGCTCGGCAGCCTCTACGCGATCTTCGCGCTCGGCATCGCCCTCATCTTCAGCGTGCTCAAGATGATCAACTTCGCGCACAGTGAGCTCGTCACGATCGGTGCCTTCGTGCTGATCCTGCTGGCCGACGTGCCGCTGATCATCCGCATCCTCATTCTCGTCGTGGTGGTGGTCGGCGCAGCGGTGCTGATGGAGCGGGTGGCCTTCCGCCCGGTGCGTGGAGCCGGGCAGACCACGATGCTCATCACATCGTTCGCGGTGAGCTACCTGTTGCAGAACGCCGCCATCCTCATCTTCGGGCCCGACCTCCGCTCGGGGAGCGTCTGGTCGGTGCTGAACGAGTCGTTCATGCTCGGGCCGGTGCGCATCCTCAACCTCAACGCGCTGACCATCGTGCTGACGCTGGTGCTGCTCGTGGCGCTCACGCTGTTCCTCCGCAAGACCTCGATCGGCCTGCAGATGCGGGCCGCGGCCGAGGACTTCACCACCGCGCGTCTGGTCGGCGTGAAGGCGAACCGCATCATCGCGGTGGCCTTCGGCATCAGCGGTCTGCTGGCGGCGATCGCGAGCTTTCTGCTCACGGCCCAGACCGGTGTGGTGACCAACACGATCGGGGTGCAGGTGGTGCTGATGGCGTTCGTCGCCACCATCCTCGGCGGCATGGGCAGCCTCTCCGGGGCGGTGATCGGGGCCTTCGTGCTCGGTGCGGTGTCGGTCATCCTGCAGCAGCTGCTGCCGCTCGAGCTCCGCCCGTTCCGTGACGCGTTCCTGTTCGCGGCCGTGTTCGTCGTGCTCGTCGTCCGCCCCGGCGGCCTGATCGTGACCCGCGCGTCGCGGGCGAGGGTGTGATCGGCATGAGAGTCCTCGGCTTCGTGCGGCGGTCGGCCTCGACCCCGATCATCCTGGCGCTCCTGGTGGCCCTCGTCACCATCGTCGCGAACAGCGCGGGGGATGCGTCGCTGCGGCGCATCGTGGTCGGTGCCGTGGTGAACATGATCGCCGTCATCGGCATCTACCTCTTCATCGGCCTCACCGGCGTCTTCTCGTTCGGGCAGCTCGCGTTCATGGCCATCGGCGCCTACGCCACCGCCATCTTCACGGTGCCGGTCGCCACGAAGCGCGCCCTCTTCAGCGCGATGCCGGAGTGGCTGGCCGACATCAACCTCCCGTTCATCCCCGGCATCCTCGCGGGCGCACTGGTGGCGGCGGTCGTCGCGTTCCTGCTGAGCTTCCCGATGGCACGGATGCAGCCGCTGTCGGCCGGCCTCGCGACCCTCGCCATCCTGGTCGCGGTGTACACCGTCGCCGGCAACTGGACGGCGGTCACCAACGGCTCGAAGGGCATGTCGGCCATCCCGACGAACACCACCATGCCGGTGGCGCTGATCGCGGTGATCCTCGTGATCATCGCGGTGTGGATCTTCCAGCAGTCGGGCCTCGGCCTGCGCATCCGGGCCACCCGGGAGGACGCGGTCGCCGCCCGGGCGATCGGCATCAAGGTGGGCCGGGAGCGCGGTATCGCGTTCGTCGCGAGCGCCTTCGTGATGGGCTTGGCGGGCGGGCTCTACGCGCAACTCCAGGGCACGCTCTCGCCCGACGCGTTCTTCCTCAACCAGACGTTCCTGCTCATCGCGATGCTCGTCGTCGGCGGGCTCAACAGCCTCACCGGCGCGGTGATCGGCACCATCCTCATCACCGCGTTCCGGCGCGTGCTGCAGGTGATCGAGGCGGGCGTCGACATCGGTCCGCTCGAGATCCCGGGCCGGCCCGGCCTCACCGAGGTGGGCATCGGCATCGCGCTCCTGGTGGTGCTCGCGCTGAGGTCATCGGGTCTGACCCGCGGCACGGAGGTCTCGTGGGACTCGCTCGTGCGCTTCGGCAAGCGCCTCACGCGGCGCGGTACGCCATCGGCCGCGCCGACCGCCGCAGCCGACCCCGAGTCCGTCGCCGGCCTGGCCGCCGCCGAGCGCACCACCCCTGAGACGGCGACCGCCGAGGCGGTCATCGAACCCGAGAGGACGCCTGGCGCATGACCTACTCCATCGTCGCCCGCGACCCGCAGACCGGCGAGCTCGGCGTCGCCGTCCAGTCCCACTTCTTCGGCGTCGGCAGTCTCGTGCCCTGGGCCGAAGCCGGGGTGGGCGTGGTCGCCACCCAGTCGATCGTCGAACCGCGCTACGGCCGCGAAGGGCTCCGGATGCTCCGGGCCGGCACCGCCCCGGTCGCCGCTCTCGAGGCGTTGCTGGCCGCCGACCCCGGCTCTGCGCTCCGCCAGGTGGCGCTGCTCGACGTGCACGGCGAGGCGGCGGTGTTCACCGGTGCCTCCTGCATCGGGCACGCCGGCTCGGCCGAGTCGCCCAACGCTCGCGCGCAGGCGAACCTCGTAGCAGGGCCTCGAGTGTGGGAGTCGATGGTCGAGGCATTCGAGGGGGCATCCGGCAGCATGGCCGAACGCCTCCTCGCGGCGCTGCGCGCGGCCGAGTCGCACGGCGGCGACCTGCGGGGCCGGCAGGCCGCCGCGATCAAGGTCGTGCGCGGGCAGGCGACGGGCGACCTCACCGTCGACCTCCTCACCGACCTCCGCGTCGACGACGCCGACGACCCGCTCGACCAGCTGGGCCGCCTGGTCGAGCGGTCCACCGCCCTGAGCGGGCTCATCCGCCTGCTCTCCACTGCCGGTCTCCTCTCCGGCGAGTTCGCGGCGTCACCCGATGACGTCGCGGCCTCCCTGGCCGAGCTCGAACGCGCACAGCAGATCCTCGGGCCTGGCAACACCGAGCCGACCGTGTGGCAGGGCATCCTGCTCGCGCGGGCGGGCGCTGCGGATGCCGCTCGAGTCGCGTTCGAGCGGGCTCGCGCCGCGAATCCGCGGGTGCGTGAACTCGTGATCGAGCTCGCGCACGCCGGGATGTGGACGCGCCCGGCCGACGAGCTCGACGCCCTCCTCCCTGATTGACCGAGACCGACCACACCACTCCCTTCGGGGCTCAACGAAAGGAACACACGATGGCAACACTGGAAGAAGACCGCGAAGCGATCCTGAAGCTCCACAAGGACTGGTGGGAAGCGAACCACCAGCTCGTCATCCCGCTCATGCAGTCGGTGTACCCGAGCGGCGACTCCTACCTCATGTTCAACGCGAACGGTCACCCCTACTTCGGCATCGACGAGAAGACCGCGCTGTGGGAGTGGTACCAGGGGCAGCTCGACATCGTCGCCTACCCCGACATCGAGATCATGCGGCTCACCATCTCGGGCGACATGGCCTGGATCGCGGCCGAGGGCATCTTCCCGATGCGGATGATCGGCGAGCAGGGCACCGGATCGGCGACCTGGGAGATGGCCGACGACGCGTTCGAGAACCGCCTCCGCGCGACCGAGATCTACCAGCGCGACGACGGAGACGGCAACCCGGTGTGGAAGATGTGGCACTTCCACGCGTCGCCGCTGCCCGCCGCCGACGAGGAGCGCCCGGGCCTCGGTGGCACCGGTCGCGAGCGCGGTCTGGGGGCGGGGCCGGGCATCACGCCCCTCCGCGTCACCAGTGAGGGCGTGCGCGAGTAACCAGCGGCAGCAAACGGCACACGGCGAGCGGATGCGCCGGGGCACGTCGAGCGCGTGCCCCGGTGCCCGGCCAACGACGGGAGAGAAGTGATGGAACGCTGGACCTGGGACGAGGTGGCGGCCGCCGAGATCGCGGACCGCTTCCGCGGCTGGACGAGTTGCACCCCGCGGGGCGCGATGGACGAGTTGGCGACCTTCCTGCATCCGGATTTCGTCTATGTCAGCGTGTTCGGCAAGCGCTACACGAAAGAGAGCTACCTCGAGCTCGCCGGGAGCGTGACGTCGGATGCGTACTACGTCGTGCACGACGCCCGTGCGCGGGTGCGGGGAGACATCGGCGAGATCGACGGCGAGTACTTCGTGTCGGCGATCACCGAGTCGGGCGACGACCTCACTGCCCACACCCGGTTCACCGGCACGTGGGTGCGGGAGGCGGGCACGTGGGTGTGCCTCACCCATCACGGAACGCACTACGACCCCGAAGCGGTCTCGGCGTGACGGCGGCGGCGCCGATCCGCTTCGGCTACAAGGCGTCGGCCGAGCAGTTCGGCCCGGCCGAGCTCCTGGAGTTCGGGGTGCTGGCCGAGCAGAACGGCTTCGACTCACTGTTCGTGTCGGATCACTTCCAGCCCTGGAACCACGACGGCGGGCACGCTCCGTCGGCGATGCCGTGGCTCGGGGCGCTCGGCGCGTCGACCTCCACGATCGTGATGGGCACATCCGTCTTGACCCCCTCGTTCCGGTATCACCCCGCGGTGGTGGCGCAGGCGTTCGGCACGCTCGGGGCGATGTTCCCCGGCCGGGTCATCCTCGGTGTCGGCAGCGGCGAGGCGCTCAACGAGGTGGTGCTGGGGCTGCCGTGGCCCGAGATGAAGGAGCGCTTCGCCCGGTTGAAAGAGGCGATCACCCTGATCGAGACGCTGTGGTCGGAGGATCGCGTGTCGTTCGAGGGCCAGTTCTGGCAGACGAAGGATGCCACCATCTACGACAAGCCGGCCGTGCCGGTGCCGATCTACATCGGTGCGTCGGGCCCGGCGGCGACGCGATTGGCCGGCCGGATGGCGTCGGGCTTCATCACCACCTCGGGCAAGGCGCGCGAGCTGTACGCCGAGACGCTGCTGCCCGCGTTGGCGGAGGGTCTCGAGAAGGCGGGTCGGGCATCCGATGCGGTGGACACGCTGATGGAGATGAAGGTGTCGTTCGACCCGGATCGGGAGCGGGCGTTGCA
>BADC01000591.1 GCA_000333435.1 Corynebacterium-like bacterium B27
CGGGGCGGTTTGTCGCTGCTCCCGCTCGACGTGGTCGCGGGGGAGAGCCTCGACCGGTACGACGACGAAGACGACGAGTTGACGGCGACGAGCTCGCCGTCGGGACGGTTGCCGACGAGCTGCGTCTCGGCGCTCTCGGCTCGGCCGCGGAGGAGCCGCTCGAACTCGCCGACGACCGACGGTTCGACGAACTCGTCGCCACCTTCGAGGCGTCGGAGTTCGCCGGCAGGCAGCCGGTGGAGGTCGAGGTGGAGATCCACCTGGTGCTCGCCGGCCGGGTCGTGGTGTGCAAGATCGACGCGATCTTCGCCGAGGGCGACTCGTTCCAGGTGGTGGACTGGAAGACGGGGAAAGCCCCGGTCGACGCCGCCGACCTCGAGTTGAAGCAGCTGCAGCTCGCGCTGTACCGCCTTGCCTACGCCCGCTGGCGCGGCATCGACGTCGAGCGGGTCGACGCGGCGTTCTACTTCGTGGCCGAGGATCGAGTTGTGCGGCCGGAACGGTTGTACTCCGAGGACGAGCTGGTGACGCTCATCCGCACGTCGCTGCCCTGAGCCCTGCGCAGTGCGCCCTGAGCCCCGAGTGCTGATTCCTGCGCCCGGGGCGCAGCGCCGTCAGTCCTCGGCGATGCGGTTCGCGTGCTCGCTGCCGGCACTGCGGCTGGGCAACGGGGTGCGGTCGAGCATGGCCTCGACGTCTTCGACCGCCATGATCTGACCCGTGTCGGTCGACAGGGGGTTCAGCAGGTCGTTCTGCACGGTGCTGCTGAGGCTCGCGAGCATCGACTCCGCATCGGCCACGATCGACGCGTCGCGGGTGTCGACGCCGTGGAGCAGCCAGCGGGCGATCTCGAGTTCGGCGTACAGCCGCGCTCGTTTGCGCAGCTGACGATCGGCGGGCTTCGACACGCTGTGCTCGTAGGCGGCGTACACCCGATCGGCGCTGGCAGCGCTCGAGGCCGAGTTCAGCCAGAACAGGTCGAGGGCGGGGTCGCCGACGCGGAGGTTCTGCCAGCCGATGATGCCCGTGACCTGGTCGTTGACAATGAGGAACGACTCGGGTGCGAGGGCACCGTTCACTACCGTCGGCTGGAACTGCCACAGCGCGCTGTCTTCGAGGGCGAGCGCCCAGCGAGTCGAGAGTTCGCTCGGCACCTTCCCCGATGCGGCGGCACGATCGGCCAGCTTGCGGGAGGTCGTCGCGATCTGTGCGGGGGTGTTCGTGGTGAGGCCCGCGTCCGACACCACCGACGTGGGCAGGGAGTGGACGGCGGCGATGGCACGGCCGATCGAATCGGACGCACTGTGCTCGTCGCCGATGTCGTCGAGCGTGCCGGGAACCCCCTGGATGAAGTCGTAGACGATTGCACGCGTCTCGCCGATCGGGGCCTGACCGACCATGGCGGGGATGTGGAACGGCAACCGGGACCGCACCCCCGGGGTGAGCGCGTTGAGCGCGACCAGGTCGCGTGACTGCTCCGCCTCGGCATCCGAGTCGACCGGAACCCGCACGATGTACTCCTCGCCGGAGCGCAGCGTCACCACCGCGGAATCGAAACGACCGTGCGTGCGGCTGGAGACCGGGCGGGTCGCGACGATGTCGGCACCGGCGACGGCGGACGTCGCGAGCGCGGCTAGAGTGAGGTGGGATCTCGCCATGCCTTCTAGGGTAGGCGGCACCTCGCCGGTCACGGCTTTCGCCACGCACGATTGGTCAACCATGTCACGCGCTTTCCAGTCCCTGCTGCCGCTGTCCCGCCACCGGGTCGATCGCGATCACGTGACGCGCGCGAACGCCGAGCTGCTGGACGAGCGCTGGGCCGGCGACGATGCGCGCGTGCTGGTGCTGCACCGCGGCCAGGCCCTCGCGACGGCCGGAGTGAACCCCGCCGGGTACGACGGGTTCGGCCCACGGCCCGAGGTGACCGTGCATCCTGCGCTCGATCTGAGGTCGCCCGCGTCGCTCCCGGAATCGGTGCGGGATGAACTCGCCGCGGGCGCCGTGCGGCTCTACCTCGGCTTCGGCCTCGACGACAGCCCGGCGCTTCCCGCCGGGGCGCCGCTGTTCGCCGTCTCCGTCACGGATGCGGATGCGCGCGCCCTCGAGACCCCCGGCTCCAGCTGGCTGAACCTCCGCATGGTGGCCGCCGATCTCGATGACGTGGGGGCCGGCGTGTTCACCGAGGCGTTGGCCATGTTCAACTGGCACAGCACGCACACGCACTGCCCCCGATGCGGCGAGGCCACTCTCGTGGAGAGCGGCGGCTGGGTGCGGCGCTGCCCGCGGGAGGACATCGAGCTCTTCCCGCGCACCGATCCCGCGGTGATCGTGGGGATCGTGGATCACGACGATCGCATCCTGCTCGGTTCCAACGCGCTCTGGGAGAACAACCGCTATTCGCTGCTCGCCGGATTCGTCGAACCGGGGGAGTCGCTCGAAGCGGCCGCCATCCGTGAGATCGCCGAGGAGTCCGGTGTGGTGATCGACGACCCGGAGTACGTCGGGTCGCAGCCCTGGCCGTTCCCCGCCTCGCTCATGGTGGGCTTCATGGCGCGGGTGTCGGATGCTCATCCCGCTGCCCTCCGGCCCGACGGCGACGAGATCCTCGACCTGCGCTGGTTCACCCGGGAGCAGCTCGCCGATCCGGCCACCGATGTGCTCCTGCCCGGCCCCGCCTCGATCGCGCGCGCGATCATCGAGCGGTGGTACGGCGGCCCCCTCCCGGAGTCTGCCCAGCGGTGACAGATCCCTCCGCCGACGACCTCCTGAACGCCCTCGATCCGCAGCAGCGGGTCGCCGCCCGCGCTCTGCTCGGCCCGGTGTGCGTTCTCGCCGGTGCGGGCACGGGCAAGACCCGCGCCATCACGCATCGCATCGCCTATGGCGTGGCGACCGGGGTCTACTCGCCGAACCGCGTGATGGCGCTGACCTTCACGGCGCGGGCCGCTGCCGAGTTGCGGGCTCGCCTGCGGCCGCTCGGCGCGGGCGGGGTCGCGGCACGCACCTTCCATGCTGCAGCGCTCGCGCAACTCAACTACTTCTGGCCGCAGATCATCGGCGGCGATGCCCCGAAGATCATCGACAACAAGGCCAAAGCCATCGCACACGCCGCCGAGACGCTGCGACTGCGGGTCGACACGGCGACCCTGCGTGATGTCGCCGCCGAGATCGAGTGGCGCAAGGTCTCGAACCTCAGCATCGCCGAGTACGAGGTGAAAGCGCGGACGGTGCGCTCCCTCCCGTCGGCGGTGCCCGTGGAACAGATGCTCGCCCTGCACGAACGCTACGAGCAACTGAAGGACGAGCGACGGCAGCTCGACTTCGAGGACGTGCTGCTGGTCACTGCGGGGATGATCGAGATCGAGCCGTCGGTCGCGATCCAGGTGCGGGAACAGTATCGCTTCTTCGTGGTGGACGAGTATCAAGACGTCTCTCCTCTGCAACATCATCTGCTCGAGCAATGGCTGGGTGATCGGCGGGACCTGTGTGTGGTGGGAGACGCGAGCCAGACCATCTACTCGTTCGCGGGTGCGAGCGCCGAGTACCTGCTCGACTTCGAGCGGCGACACGAGAACGCGACCGTGGTGACCCTGGAGCAGAACTACCGCTCCACGCCCGCGATCGTCGCCCTGGCGAACCGGCTGATGCGCGGCCGCCCCGGCGCGTTGACCCTCCACGCCGCCGAGCCTTCGCAACCGCATCCCCAGCCCCAGCCGCAGATGCAGCCAGAGCCCGCCGAGTCGGCGTCCGCGGAGGCCGTCCCCGGCGGGCCACCGTCCGCGGCGGCCGTGCGCGCCGAGCCGGTGGTGACTGCCTACCCCGACGACCAGGCCGAAGCCGAGGGCATCGCCGCCGCCATCGCCGACCTCATCGCAGCGGGCACCGCACCTCAGGACATCGCGGTGCTCTACCGGGTCAACGCCCAGTCGGCCGTGCTCGAGCAAGCGCTCACCGCAGCCGGGGTCAGCTACCAACTCCGTGGTTCCACCCGGTTCTTCGATCAGCCCGACGTGAAGCGCGCCGTGATGGAGCTGCGCGCCGCGTCGGTGTCGATCGCCGAGGAGCCGCTGTTCAAATCGGTGAGTGACGTGCTCCGCTCCCGCGGCTGGTCGCAGGAACCGCCTGAGGGAGTCGGCGCGGTACGCGACCGCTGGGAAGCGCTGAACGCGCTCATGGGGCTGGCCGAGGCGATGCCGCCGGGCACCACGTTCCGGCAGTTCACCGACGAGCTCCTCGAACGGCAGTCGGCGCAGCACGAGCCGACCCTGCGCGCGGTCACGCTCGCGACCCTGCACTCGGCGAAGGGCCTGGAGTGGCCGGTCGTCTTCATCGTCGGGGTGGCAGAAGGCCTCCTGCCGATCAGCTACGCGACCGGGTTCGACGCGATCGACGAAGAACGTCGCCTGCTCTATGTCGGCATCACCCGCGCCCGGGAACGCCTCGCGCTCTCCTGGGCGGCGGCCGGATCACGCCGTTCGGGGGAGCGTCTGCCGTCGCGGTTCCTGGCAGAGAGTGGCATCCGCAGCTCGGATGCGGTCTGATCCGCTCCCGCACGACCGCTTGACCGGGCTGACCCGGGCGGAGCACCCGGAATGCATGGTCGTGCCACGAGTTCTGGCCGGCGACGTACTCGGCCAGCACCCGACCGCCGAGCGCCGCGGCGGTGACCGAGCCCAGCGCGTCTGCCGACGGCGCCGTTCGGCGGAGCGCCTGCACCGCGATGGTGGGCCAGCCCGGGTCGGCGTCGGTGCGCGCGTGTTCGATGCACAGCGCGCACGGACCCGGCTCCCGGCGTGAGCCCGGTGCGAGCGCGGGCCCGACGACCGGCCCGACACGGATCGAGCGGTCGCCGAATTCGACGAGCAGGTGCGGCACGTCGTCGCGCAACCACATCGCGGTTCGACGGGGCTCGGTGACGTAGTGCGACACGACCACCGCCAGATCGGGGGCGGCGGTGCTGCCGGACTCCCGTGCGGGGCGTGGCCAGAGCCGACCACCCATCCGCCACACGAGCGCCGCCAGCTCGGTTGCAGCCGGGCAGGTGCGCGCATGTGCGTCACCGGCACCATCTGCGTCACCGCCACCGGCACCACCGCCATCGACGGCCACCACGAGTCCCTCGAGCGGCGCCGCCCGCGTGGACTCGTCGATCAGCACCGCCGACAGCTCGCCGAGCAATTCGTCGAGCGCCGACCCGGACAGCCCGTTCTCGGCGGCAAGATGGGTCAGCAGGGGCCGGCCGACGCCGCGTGCGAGCACGTCGAGCATCAGCTCCCGCGGTCGCTCCAGGCCGCCACGCTCGGTCGAATGCGACGGCACGGTGCTGATCGGCGCCTCGATGCCGAATTGCAGCAGGTGCGGGGTGCGCCAGACCATCGGATGATCGGGGTCGAGTCGGAGAACCATGCAGGCATCCTGCCGGACCCGTCACCCCAGGATCGGGTTATCCACAACTCACGGTGCGGGCGGCTGATCATCCCCATCTTTGCTGGTCTCCTCGCGGAGGAGATCCTCGAGCGCCTGGTCCATCTCGTCGGGCTCCGGTTCGCCGGCGAGCAGCCGTGCCACGAGCGCGGCGGGGTCGTCGAGGTCGGCCGACGTGGGCACCAGGTCGGGGTGGGACCAGAGGGCGTCACGCTGTTCCTGGCCGACCGCATCCGTCACCGCCTGCCACATCGCCGCGGCGTCGCGCAGTCGCCGGGGCCGCAGCTCCAGGCCGATCAGGGCGCCGAACGCCGACTCGGCCGGACCACCCGTCGCACGCCGGCGGCGGACCGTCTCGGCGATGGCGTTCCAGCGCGGCAGCCGACTCGACGCGTTGGCGGTGACGATGTCGACCCACCCTTCGATCAGGGCCAGCGTGGTCTCCAGGCGCGCCAGGGCGTGCTGTTGCTGTTCGGTCTTCGGCGGGATGAGGGCACCGCTCGCCATCGCGTTGCGCAACTCCTCGGGGTTCGACGGATCGAAGCTCTCCGCGAGCTCCTCCAGGCGGCTCGTGTCGATCGCGATGCCCTTGGCGAACTCGGTGATGGACGAGATGACGTGCAGCCGCAGCCACCGCGCGTGCCGGAACAGGCGGGCGTGCGCCAACTCCCGGATCGCCAGGTACAGCTGCACCTCCTCGATCGGGATGTCCAGGCCGTCACCGAATTCCGCCACATTCTGCGGCACGAGCGCCGCCTGACCCTCTTCGAGGAGCGGAATGCCGACGTCGCCGCCCGACACCACCTCCTGGGAGAGCTGACCCACGATCTGGCCGAGCTGCATCGCGAACAGCGTGCCGCCGAGGTTGCGCATGAGCTGGCTCGCGCCGGCCAGCATGCCCGCCATCTCTTCGGGCGCCTGGTCGCGCAGCACCTCGGTCAGCGCATCCGAGATGCTGACCGCCACCGGCTCGGCGAGCTGGGTCCAGACCGGCACCGTCGCGGTGGCCCAGTCGGTGCGGGTCATCAGGCGCGGCGCGACCGCCGAGTCGGACAACGCGGTTGCCTCGTCCAGCCAGAGCGACGCGATGTGCAGCGCCTGGTCGAGCTGCGACCGGGTCTGGTCGGTGATGCTGAGGCTCGATTTGCCGGCGATCTCCTGCGCCTGAGTGCGCGCGGCGTCCCAGTTCACACCGTCGGCGCTGGCCTGCATCGCGTTCTGCAACTGCGCCATCAACTGCGAGACGGCAGCCGGGTCGGACGGCAGGCCGGCGGCGCTGGCCAGCTTCGACGGGTCGATGTCGGAGTTCCCGGACAGGAACTGCCGCAGCATGTCGCGGAACTCGTCCTCGGGTTCGTCGCGGGGATCGTCGCTCACGATCTGTCCTTCCTCGGTGACAGCAACGGCGGCCGGGCCGCTCGGGCGGCTCAGAAGAACCTCCATGCGGGCTGTCAGTTAGTGTTTCTACGCTAACTCGTGGCCCGCCGCCCAGGCTGGGTTTTCCCATAAGCTTGAGCGCCCCGCCGTGCGCCCGTGGCGAACACCCGGGCCATCCGGCCCGCGCGAGAGGATTCCGTGAGTCTGTTCGAAACCGAGGAGCGTCCTCGCGCCTCGCGCCGTGCCCGCCGCGGCTGGACCGTGCTGGTCGTGGCCCTCGTCCTCGGTCTCGTGATGAGCTTCCTGCCGGCGCCGTACGTCATCGAACAGCCCGGGCCGGTGTACAACACCCTCGGCACCCAGGAGCAGGGCGGCAAGGATGTGCCACTCATCTCGATCGACGGCGCCACCACCTACCCGACCGCCGGCGCGCTCGACATGCTCACCGTGTCGGTGCGCGGAACCCGTGAATCGCGCCCGTCCTGGGCGGAGATCCTCACCTCCTGGTTCGACTCCAGCCGGGCCGTCGTGCCGATCGACGCCATCTACCCGCCCAGCATCACCACCGAGCAGCGCGACCAGCAGAACGCCGCCCTGATGGTCGACAGCCAGCAGGAGGCCATCGCCGCGGCGCTCGCCGAGCAGGGCATCGCGTACACCACCAACGTCGCCGTCGGCGCGGTCGACCCCGACGGAGCCGCGGCCGGTTCACTCGTGGCCGGCGACATCATCCTCTCGGTGAACGCGCAGGCCGCCACCGACATCGATGCTTTGCGGGCGGCGCTCGCGGCGAACGGGACATCGGCCCCGGCGCAGGTGCAGGTGCGCCACGCCGACGGCACCGAGGAGACGGTGGCCATCACACCGACGGTGTCGGAGACGACGGATGCGCCTGCCCTCGGCATCAGCGTGGCCTACGACTACGACTTCCCCTTCGACGTCGAGATCCAGCTGAACGACGTGGGCGGCCCGAGCGCCGGCATGATGTTCGCACTCGGCATCATCGACATGCTCACTCCGGGGGAGCTGAACGGCGGGCAGAACGTCGCCGGCACCGGCACGATCGACGCGGCCGGCACCGTGGGTCCGATCGGCGGCATCCGGCAGAAGCTCTTCGGTGCGCGGGACGCCGGGGCCCCCTGGTTCCTCGCGCCGGCGACGAACTGCGACGAAGTCGTCGGTCACGTGCCCGACGGGCTGACCGTGTTCGCGGTGTCGACGCTGTCGGACTCGATGACCGCCCTGAAGACCATCGCCGACGGCGGTGACACCGGCGCCTTGCAGAGTTGTGACGCCGTGCTGGCGGCTGCCCGACCCGCGACCTGACGCCTCGCATCCACTCCTGCACATTCGCGCGGTCGCCCCAGGCTTCCCACGGATTCCGGCCAGGGTGTTCTCAGCGACGCCACCCTACGATTCAGTTGTCTAGGATTGTTGGACACCGCACTACGAGTCCGTGAACGAGCACGCGCCGTAAACGAGCACGGCACAGTAAACGAGCACGGCACCGTAAACGAGCACAGAAGCATACGTGACTTTCCAAACAGCAGAGAAGCCCGCACGACGGTCGAGAGTCACGCTCGCGATCGCAATCGCCATCGTGGTCGTGCTCGCCATACTCTTCTTCGTCTTCTCGACCCTCTACACCGAGATCCTCTGGTACGACCAGCTCGGCTTCCTGAACGTGCTCACCACGCAGTGGGCGGCCGGCGCCATCATGTTCGTCATCGGCTTCCTCGCCATGGCGGTTCCGGTCTGGGCGTCCATCGAGATCGCGTTCCGTTGGCGGCCGGTCTACGCGAAGCTGAATTCGCAGCTCGACCGCTACCAGCAGGTCATCGAGCCCCTGCGGCGCCTGGCCTCCTTCGGCGTGCCGGCGGTGCTCGGTCTGTTCGCCGGTGTCGCCACCGCTTCGCGCTGGCAGCTGACCCTGCAATACCTGAACCGCACCTCGTTCGGCCAGACCGATCCGCAGTTCAACCTGGACATCTCGTTCTACCTCTACGATCTGCCGTTCTGGCGCGGGGTCGTCGGCTTCGCGTCGGCCGTCGTGATCGTGGCGGGCCTCGCCGGCATCGCGACGAGCTATCTGTACGGTGCCATCCGGTTCAGCCAGCGGGAGGTGCGCATCTCGAAGATCGCGCGCATCCAGATGGCCGTCACTGCCGCCGTCTATCTGCTCCTGCAGGCGGTGAGCATCTGGCTCGACCAGTTCGCCACCCTGGCGAACAGTTCGGGCATCATCACAGGCGCCTCCTACTCCGACGTCAACGCCACCATCCCGGGCCTCCAGATCCTCGCCGGAATCGCGGCCATCGTGGCCGTGCTCTTCATCGTGGCCGCGGTCATCGGGCGCTGGCGACTGCCCATCATCGGCACGGCCCTCCTCATCGTGAGTGCGCTCATCCTCGGTTCGCTGGCGCCGTGGGTGGTGCAGCGGTTCCAGGTCGACCCCTCCGAGCGCACGCTCGAGCAGGACTACATCCAGCGCAACATCGACATGACGCGTGATGCCTACGACGTCTCCGACGTCGAAGAGACCCCCTACGAGGCGACCACCACGGCGGAGGCGGGAGCGCTCCGCAACGACGCGGCGACGACTGCCAACATCCGCATCCTCGACCCGGCGCTCGTCACGAAGTCGTTCCAGCAACTGCAGCAGTTCCGGCAGTACTACCAGTTCCCCGACCACCTCGACGTCGACCGCTACAACATCGACGGCCAGGTTCAGGATGCGGTCGTCACGGTGCGCGACATCAACATCGACCAGTTGGGCTCGTCGGCCACCTGGTACAACCAGACCGTGGTCTACACGCACGGCTACGGCGTGGTCGCGGCCTACGGCAACCAGCGCTCGGCCGACGGGCAGCCGGTGTTCATCGAGTCGGGCATCCCTTCGGTGGGTTCGCTCGGCGACTTCGAGCCGCGCGTGTACTTCGGTGAGAACTCCCCGCCGTACTCGATCGTGGGCGGCCCGGAGGGCTCGTCGAAGATCGAGCTCGACTACCCCTCGGGTGAAGACGGCGCCTCGCAGACCTACACCACCTTCCAGGGTGACGGCGGACCGAAGCTCGACAACATCTTCAAGCGGCTGGTCTACGCGCTGAAGTTCCAGTCGGAGCAGATCTTCCTCTCCGACGCGGTGAACGACGACTCGCAGATCCTCTACGACCGCGACCCGGCTCAGCGCGTCTCCAAGGTGGCGCCGTACCTCACCATCGACTCCGACCCGTACCCCTCGGTGGTCGACGGGCGCATCGTGTGGATCGTCGACGGGTACACCACGTCGGCCAACTACCCGTACTCGAAGGTGCAGTCGCTCAGCGAGACCATCGCCGACACGTACACGCCGTCGCCCGCCTACCCGGTCGACGACATCAACTACATCCGCAACTCGGTGAAGGCCACCGTCGACGCCTACGACGGCAAGGTCACGCTGTACGCCTGGGACGACAAAGACCCCGTGCTGCAGACCTGGGAGAAGATCTTCCCGGCCACCGTGAAGCCGATCAGCGACATGTCAGGCGATCTGATGAGTCACGTGCGGTACCCGGCCGACCTCTTCAAGGTGCAGCGCTCGATCCTCGGCCAGTACCACGTGACGGATGCGGGGGCGTTCTACTCCCAGGAAGACGCGTGGACGACGCCCAACGACCCGACCTCGCCCTCGACCAACCCCACGCTGCAACCGCCCTATTACCTCACGTTGCAGATGCCGACGCAGGACAACCCGTCCTACTCGCTCTACTCCACCTTCATCCCACTTTCGCAGCAGGGCGAATCCTCGCGGAGCGTGCTCACGGGCTATCTGGCGGTCGACGCGAACGCGGGCGACACCTCGGGGGAGAAGTCCGGCGATTACGGCAAGCTGAGGCTGCTCACGCTGCCGAAGGACGACACGATCCCGGGCCCCGGCCAGGTGCAGAACAGCTTCTCCTCCGACCCGGGGGTGAGCTCTGCCCTCAACCTGCTGCGACAGGGCGAGAGCCAGGTCATCAGCGGCAACCTGCTCACCCTGCCCGTGGGTGGCGGTCTGTTGTACGTGCAGCCGGTCTACGTGCAGTCGCGCGGTGAGACGAGTTTCCCGCTGCTGCAGAAGGTGCTCGTCTCGTTCGGTAACAAGATCGCGTTCGAGAGCACCCTCGACGGCGCCCTGGACTCCCTCTTCGGCGGCGACTCGGGTGCGCAGGCGGGCGACAACGACGTGACTCCGACCGACGGTTCGGGCGGTGGCACGTCGGACACCGGCGGCACCTCCGGTACCGGCGGCACGGGCGACACCGGCGGCACCGACCAGTCGAACCCCGGCACCGGGGGCACCGACACGACCGGCAACCCTGCGGTGGCGTCGGCGCTGGCCGCGGCTCAGCAGGCGCTGACCGACCGCGATGCGGCTATGGCGGCGGGCGACTGGGCAGCTTACGGTGAGGCCGACAAGCGGCTGAAGGATGCGATCGCACAGGCGATCGCCGCCGCCAACAAGTGACGCTCGGAGCGTCAGCCGCAGCTGGCTGAATCAATCCCGCACTAAGGGCAAATTATTGCCCTTACGACTGGATTTCTCGCTCAAGGTGCAGGATAATGCCCTTTATGACGATGGGCAGAACAGAGAGTGCGGTCGGCGATTCAGCCACTGTGACCGAGGCCGAGGAGCGGCTGGGGGAGCGCATCCGTGCTCTCCGGCTCTCGAAGAACCTCGATCAGGCGGCGGTCGCCGAGCGTGCCGGGGTGAGCCTGCGCACGGTCAAGAACCTTGAGAACGGGCGCGGATCGAGCGTGGCGACCCTGGTGCGCGTCGTGCGCGCCCTCGGCAGAGCGGACTGGCTGGACGCGCTGCAGCCGCTGGTCGCGGTGAGCCCGCTCCGGATGCTCGCCCAGGAGCGGCGCGAGAGCGCACCCCAGCGCGCGTCCCGTCCGCGTCGGTCGCGGCCGGCCGACGGTGGAGACGACCGGAGCGGGGCTGCGGCCTCAGCGTCGTCGGGGGGTCACTGATGGCGTACACGCCCGTGTCGGTCATCGAGGTGCGGGCGTGGGACCGGCTCGTCGGCGCGATCGCGCTCGACCCCGCGACCGAGTACTTCGCGTTCGAGTACGACCCGAGCTGGATCGAGAGCGGTATCGAACTCTCCCCGCTGAGCACCCCGCTCGGCGATCGTGTGCGGGTGTACCCCGGACTGGCTGAACCCACCTATCACCGCCTGCCCCCGTTCGTGGCGGATGCCCTGCCCGACGACTTCGGCAACGCCCTCGTCACGGCCTACCTCGCCTCGCAGGGCGTCGAGCGGCGGTCGATCACGGCGCTCGACCGGCTGGCGTATCTCGGGCGGCGCGGGATGGGGGCGCTCGAGTTCCGCCCGACTCGCGGTCCGCAGCGTCGCAAACCGACGGCGCTCGAGCTCTCCGAGCTGGTGGTGGGGGCACGCGGAGCACTGTCGGGCCGCATCGAGGGCGATCGTGAGGCGGCCGCGGCGCTCGCCACGCTCATCCAGGTCGGCACTTCGGCGGGCGGGGCGCGCGCCAAGGCGATCATCGCGTGGAACCCGGCGACCGGCGAGGTGCGCTCCGGCCAGCTGCCGGCCGAGGACGGGTTCGAGCAATGGATGATCAAGCTCGACGGGGTGGGCCGCGACACCGAGCTCGGCAGCTCAGCCGGCTACGGACGCATCGAGTACGCGTACTACCTGATGGCGACCGCCGCGGGCATCGAGATGTCGCCTTCACGGTTGCTGGAGGAGAACGGGCGCGCGCATTTCATGACCAAGCGTTTCGACCGGGCGGCCGGCCATGAGGGGCTCGACAGTGCGCACGGCAAAGTGCATCTGCAGACCCTCTGCGCCATGGCCGAACTCGACTACAAGCAGCGGGCGACCCACGACTACGCGCAGTACTTCCAGGCCATCGCCGGTCTCGGCCTCGGTGACGACGCCCGCACCGAAGCGTTCCGGCGCATGGTGTTCAACGTGCTCGCCCGCAATTGCGACGATCACACGAAGAACTTCTCGTTCTTGCTCGACCCGCCCGGAGCTCCCGGGCGCACGGCGAACGGGTGGCGCCTCGCACCGGCCTACGACGTGACCTACGCCTTCAACCCCTCGGGGCAGTGGACCTACCAGCACCTGATGTCGGTGAACGGCAGCTTCGGTGAAATCACCCGCGACGACCTGCTCGTGGTCGCCGATCGCTTTCAGGTGCCGCACCGCTTCGAGGTCATCGACCAGGTCGTGGAGGCGATCGCCGACTGGGGCGGATTCGCCGATCAGGCGGGCATCGCCGCGGCCGATGTGGAGCGCATCCGTGAGACGTTTCCGGCGATGTGAACACACGGCGCCCGAACCCGTGCTAGAGTAAATTCTCGTGCCGCGGGGTGGAGCAGTTCGGTAGCTCGCTGGGCTCATAACCCAGAGGTCGCAGGTTCAAATCCTGTCCCCGCAACAGAAGAGAAGGGCTCGGTCGCAGACCGGGCCCTTTTCGTTTGCCTCGCCGGCCGCCTTACCGGCCGCCGTCGCGGACTTGTGCCTCTTCGGCCTGCCGCGCCTGGATCAGGTCACGCACCGTGACCCGACGGCGCGGCCGCTCCTCGAGCATGTCGGCCGTGAGGCCGTGCACGAGCGTCGAGAGTTCGAGGTTCAGTGCGGCGGCGATCCGCAGCAACGTGTCGAGCGTGGCGTTCGCCTGGCCTCGCTCGATGCGCCCGAGGTTCGTGAAGTGCAGCCCGGCGAGCTCGGCCAGCTCCATCTGGCTCACTGCGAAGCGCTGCCGCTCATCCCGGATGCGAGCGCCCAGGACGCGCGCAGCATCGGACTTCGCAGAACTCACACCTCATGCTCGCCAGCCAGACGCTCTCGGCACCAGAGCGCCTGTAGTAGTGGTGTTTAGGCCACACCTGCCGTCCATCCCGTGAACATCGCCGTCAGCGTGCGCTCGACCCTCGGCTCGACGTCGACCACGGCGTGGGCGAGCCTCGGGTCGGCCCGGTACAACTCTTCGATGGCGGCGCCCGGAGTCGCCATCTGCCAGTACGCCCCGGAAAGCGCCGTGGCAGCCGCGACGGCGTCGATCGCCTGGGCTTCGCTGAGTGCGGGGAGAGCGTGCCGCAGCGCTCCGACGATCGCCTGCACCTGCTCGAGGGTCACCAGCTTGAAAGCGCGAACCGACTCGAGCGAGACGTTGCGTTCGAGGTTGAGCGGCGCCTGCGCGAGCAGATCGCAGAACAGCGGGCGCTCGGCCAGCGTCGCCGCGAACGCCCGGGCCACGGCGGCCGGTGTCCGGGCGCCCTCGAGCGCCGTCAGCACGGCCGGCCCCCATTCCCGCCAGCCGGCCGCCGTCAGGCGCAGGAAGATCTGTTCCCGGGTCTCGAAATAGCGCAACAGCGCCGACTTGTGCAGCCCGACCGCGTCGGCGATGTCGGTGAGCGTGACCGACCGGATGCCCTGAGTCGTGCCCAGTTGCACGGCGGCGTCGAGGATCGCCGACTCCCGCTGCTGTTTCGCCTCGGCGCTGCGGGCGCGCTGGAACTCGCCACCCGAGGGAGCGTTCTCTGCCATCTTCACAGTCTAGTGCAACCGTGTTGCATTAATAACGCAACAGTGTTGTACTAGGACCATGTCAGAACAGATATGGTTCATCACCGGTTCCTCCCGCGGCTTCGGTCGCTCCCTCGCTGTCGCCGCGCTCGAGGCCGGCGACCGGGTGGTCGCCACAGCCCGCCGCCCCGAGCAGTTCGCCGACCTGGTGGAGCGTCACGGGGATCGCATCCTTCCGGTGGCGCTCGACGTCACCGACGCCGACCAGGCCGGCGCAGCGCTGGCCCGGGGTGTGGAGCGCTTCGGCCGGCTCGACGTCATCGTGAACAACGCCGGCTACGCCAACGTCTCACCCATCGAGCACACGCCCGACGAGGACTTCCGCGCGCAGTTCGAGACCAACTTCTGGGGTGTCTACAACGTCTCGAAAGCGGCCATCCCGCTGCTCCGTGGGCAGGGCGGCGGCCTCGTGATGCAGTTCTCCTCGGTCGGCGGCCGAGTGGGCGGCTCGCCGGGCATCGCCTCCTATCAAGCGGCCAAGTTCGCGATCGACGGATTCAGCCGGGTGCTGCAGACGGAGACGGCGCCCTTCGGCATCCGCGTGCTGGTGGTGGAGCCGAGTGGTTTCGCCACCGACTGGGCGGGTTCGTCGATGACCGTGCACGAGCCCGGCGAGGGCTACGAACAGACCGTCGGCGCCATGAACGCCCGGATGCGCCAGAGCACCGCCGGGCCGGCGGGCGACCCGGATCGCGCGGCACGCATCCTGGTGCAGATCGCCAAGCGTCGCGACGTGCCGTTCCACCTGCCACTCGGCGTGACCGCGACGGAGATGTCGATCGCCCAGGACCGGCGCCTGCTCGCCGAGGACGAGCGGTGGGCGGCGGTGGGCCGGTCCGCCGACTTCGCCGAACCGTTCCCCGTCGCCTTTCCGGACGACGTCGCGGCCGCCTGAGGTCGGCCGGGTCGCCAGGGGACGGTCGCGCACGCGGGGCAGGCCGGTGGGTGCAGAGTAGTGGCATGGCAGCGCTGAGATCTCCGGGCAGCACGATCGTCGTCGTCGTGGGTGCGGTCACCGACCGCATCCTGCGCGATCTGGGCCGGTTGCCGAACGTGCAGGCGCTCCGCCTCACCGAGCCGGACTCCCCGCCGCTGCGGGAGGTTGTCAGCGCCGCGAGCCGCCCGTTCCTCGTGCACGACCTCGATCCGCTGGGCGCCGTCGAGGCGGCCTGGCACGGCTTCTTCGACGACCCGTCGAGCATCGGCGTGCTGCGGGTCGAGGTGGAGTCGGCGCTGACCGCATTGGCGGCCGGCGAAGCCGTGCTGCCCGACTACTACCTGGTGCTCGACCCCGCCGGCATCGGCGAGGCGGCGAGCCAGTGGTGGCTCGGCGTGCTCGCGGCGATCGCGCCGACCCGGGTGCTCCCGGTCGAGGCCACGACGGCGGCGGTGCAACGGATGCTCGGCTCCCTTCCCGCGGGCCGCGCGTGGCCCGATCCGGCCGGCTGGCTGCGGGAGCTGCACCTCCAGGTGCCCGACCGCGTGGGACTGATCTGACGCGGGCCGGAATGATCGGCCCCGTCGGAGGCTTGGAGATGATGCAATAGAGGTGCGGATGCGGTCGCACGGCGACCCGCGCCGCGCCGACTCCCGACACCCCGCGACCGAGGCACCTGTGACGATCGATCTCAACCACCCGACGGACACCACCATGAGCGCGGCCGGCGCCCGCACCGCCACCCTCGACGAGGCGGCCGTCGAGCGCATCCGGGGCGACTTCCCGATTCTCAGCCGGACCGTGAACGGGCATCCGCTCGTCTACCTCGACTCGGGGGCGACCTCGCAGAAGCCGCGGAGCGTGATCGACGTCGAACGCGCCTACTACGAGTTCAGCAACGCCGCCGTGCACCGCGGTGCGCACACCCTTGCAGGCGAGGCGACCGAGCTGTTCGAGAACGCCCGCGCCACCGTCGCCCGCTTCGTCGGCGCGGCCGACGACGAGATCGTCTGGACCTCCAACGCCACCGAGGGCGTGAACCTCGTCGCGTACGGCATGTCGAACGCGTCGCTCGGCCGTGGCGGGAAAGCCGCCGAGCGGTTCCGGCTCGGCCCGGGCGACGAGATCGTGGTCACCGAGCTCGAGCACCACGCCAACCTCGTGCCCTGGCAGGAGCTGGCGCTCCGCACGGGGGCGACCCTGCGGCACATCGCGCTCGACGACGCGGGCCGCATCCGTCTCGATCACGCCGCCGAGGTGATCGGGGAGCGCACCCGGGTCGTCGCCTTCGCTCACGTCTCGAACGTCCTCGGTGCCGTGAACCCGGTGGCCGAACTCGTGGCGCTCGCCCACGGCGTCGGCGCCCTCGTGCTGCTCGACGCCTGCCAGTCGGCACCGCATCTGCCGGTCGACCTCCGGGCGCTCGACGTCGACTTCGCCGTGTTCTCGGGGCACAAGATGCTCGCGCCCACGGGTGTCGGGGTGCTCTACGGCCGGTCCGAGCTGCTGAACGCCCTGCCCCCCTTCCTCACCGGCGGGTCGATGATCACCACGGTCGGTCTCACCGAATCCGAGTTCCTTCCCGCGCCGATGCGTTTCGAGGCCGGCACGCAGCGGGTGTCGCAGGCGATCGCGCTGGCCGCCGCCGTCGACTACCTCGAGGCGGTCGGCCTCGACCGGATCGCGGGCTGGGAGGCCGAGCTCGGCCGGCGGCTGCACGACGGTCTCGCGGCGATCCCCGGTGTCCGGGTGCTCGGCCCGTCACCGGCGGAGGCCGAGCGGGTGGGGCTCGCGAGCTTCGTGGTGGCGGGCATCCACGCGCACGACGTGGGGCAGTTCCTCGACGACCGGGGCATCGCGGTGCGGGTGGGTCACCACTGCGCCCAGCCGGTGCACCGCCGCTTCGGGGTCACCGCCACGACGCGGGCGAGCGCCTACCTCTACAACACGGTGGCCGAGGTGGATGCCGCGGTCGAAGCCGTGGCCGATGCCCGCGTGTTCTTCGGGGAGGCGTGATGACCTCCAGCGAGCTGCAGAGCATGTACCAGACGGTCATCCTCGACCATTCGAAGCAGAAGCACGGCCACGGCCTGCAGCCCACCGACGACGGCTCGTCGCACCAGGTCAACCCGACCTGCGGCGACGAGGTGACCCTCCAGGTGCATCGCGGCGCCGACGGCACGGTCGCCTCGATCAGCTGGGAGGGC
>BADC01000590.1 GCA_000333435.1 Corynebacterium-like bacterium B27
GGAATGGCCGGCACGACCTTCCGCGGGGTCGCCGAACCTGAGGAGCGCGATCGGCAGAACGCCTACGACTACCGCATCCAGCTCATCAAGGCGGTTTCCGAATGACCGACGCGCTGTTCGACCTCGAGGCGCTCGACGATCCCGACGCCTTCGCCGTGCCCCGGCACGGCGATGCCGCGACGGGTGCGGGGGCCGGGGCCGGGGCCGAGGCCCCCGACGGGACGGCCGCCCGAGCCCCGCGCCCCGACGGTCTCCTGTCGGCTGCCGAGATCGCCGACCGCCTCGGCCTTCCGCAGCCCACCGCGCAGCAGCGGGCGGTGATCGAAGCGCCGCTCGAGCCGCGCATCGTCGTGGCCGGCGCCGGGAGCGGCAAGACCGAGACGATGGCCAACCGGGTGGTGTGGCTCATCGCCAACGGGCTCGTGCGCGTGCCGGAGGTGCTCGGCCTCACCTTCACCCGCAAGGCGGCCGGGGAGCTGGCGGAGCGCATCCGTCGCCGGCTCGGCGAACTGGCGCAGTCCGGGCTCGGGGCGGTGGCGTTCGACCCGTTCGACGCCCCGTCGATCGCCACCTACAACGCGTTCGCGAACAGCATCTTCCGCGAGAACGCCGTCCTCATCGGCCGCGAGGGGGAGGCCGCGGTGCTGAGCGAGGCCTCGGCGTGGCAGCTGGCGCGGAAGGTCGTGGTCTCCAGCGCCGATCCTCGCCTCCTGCAGGTCGAGAAGTCGGTCGATGTGGTCACCTCAGCCGTGCTCGCGCTCAGCCGCGCCATCGCGGAGAACGTCGTCGAGTCGGCTGAGGTCAGCCGGTACGCCGAGCAGTTCACCCGCCTCACCGAGCTGCCGCTCGGCTCGGCGCGCCTGCGTGGTGTGCCGGCCGAACTCGCACGGGCGGTGGAGAACATCGCCACGCTGCCGCTGCTGGTCGAATTGGCGGATGCCTATGCCGCCGAGAAGCTGCGGCGCGGCTACGTGGAGTACTCCGATCAGATCGCGCTCGCACTCGCGATCGTCGAGGGGACGCCTCGGGTCGGCGCCGACTACCGCGACCGGTACCGGGTGGTGTTGCTCGACGAGTACCAGGACACGAGTGTCGTGCAGACCCGACTGCTCTCGGCGTTGTTCCGGGGGCATCCGGTCATGGCGGTCGGTGACCCGCACCAGTCGATCTACGGCTGGCGAGGCGCGAGCGCTGCCAATCTGGCCCGATTCGACGCCGACTTCGGCGGCAGCGAGCAACCATTCGCACTGTCGACCAGTTGGCGCAATCCCCGCCTCGTGCTCGATGCGGCCAACACTCTGGTGGGGCCGCTCTCGGCCACCGCCGGTGTACCGGTGGAGCAACTGGTGGCTCGCCCGGGCGTCGGCCTCGGGTCGCTCGACGTCGCATTCACCGAGACGGTGCGCGACGAAGCGAAAGAGGTGGCCGGCTGGCTGGAGCGTCAACTCGCGGTGCTCGACGACGAGGGGCGCAAACGGTCGGCCGCTCTGCTCTGCCGGTCGGTGAAGAAGATCGAGCCGTTCACGGCGGCCCTCGACGAGCGGGGCATCCCTTACCACGTCCTCGGCATCGGTGGCCTGCTCGGGCAGCCGGCAGTGGCCGACCTCGTGTCGACACTCCGGGTGCTCTATCACCCCACCGCGGGCGCCGATCTGGTGCGGGTGCTGGCCGGCGCGCGCTGGCGGATCGGCACGAAGGATCTGCTGGCGCTGCGCACCCTGGCGTCATGGATCGCGCAGCGCGACCACCGCTTCCAGAAGCTCGAGCCCGAGGTGGCGGGGCACATCCGCGGCTCCGTCGTCGCCGACGAGGACAGATCCATCGTCGACGCCCTCGACTTCCTCGCCACCGCATCACCGGTCCACGCCGCGATCACGGGGTTCAGCGAGACCGGTCTGCAGCGGCTGCGCCGCGCTGCCGAGCAGTTCGCCTATCTGCGCACGCGCGCCGGGCTCGGGCTCGTCGATTACGTCGACCTGGTGCAGCAGGAACTCCTGCTCGACATCGAAGTGCTGGCGAGCCCGCACGCCACGGCGGGCCGCGCGAGCCTCGACGCGTTCGCCGAACAGCTCGATTCGTTCCTGGCGCTCGACCCGTCGGCCGGGCTCGGCGAGTTCCTCGCCTGGCTCGAGGAGGCCGAGAAGCGCGACCGTCTCGAACCGCGCACCGAGGAGCCCGAGCCGGGAACGGTGCAGATTCTCACCATCCATGGCGCGAAGGGTCTGGAATGGGACGTGGTGGCCATCCCGCGGATGGTCGAGAGCGAACTGCCCGGTGCGCCGCTGTCGACCCTCGGGTGGTTGGGCTTCGGTGAGCTGCCGTTCGAGTTCCGCGGCGACTCGGCCGAGCTCCCGGCACTGGCCTGGCGCGGCCTGGCGGGCCAGAACGAGTTCAAGCCCGCGCTCGAGCGGTTCAAGGCAGCCAACGCCGACCACTACGCCGCCGAGCAGCGCCGACTCATCTACGTGGCGGTCACCCGCGCCAAAGCCGACCTGCTTCTTTCCGGTTCGTTCTGGACGACCGGGGTGAAGAAGGTCCGCGGCCCGGGACGGTACCTGCGCGAACTCGACGAGGTGGGCCTGGTGGCTGAGGGCATCCTTCCGGAGGTGTCGGCGTTCGACGAGAATCCGCTGGCCGAATCGGAGAGCTGGACGAGCTGGCCCCGTGAGCCGCTCGGCGCGCGCCGCCCGCGCGTCGCGGCGGCGGCCGAGGCGGTGCTCGCTGCCGATCCCGGCGCGCCCACCCCCTACGACCACGACATCGAGCTGCTCCTGGCTGAGCGCGCCGCCTTGCGAGGCGAACGGATGCTCGACGTGCCGGTTCGCATCCCGGCCTCCCGCTTCAAGGATTACGTCGCCGATCCCCAAGCCGTCGTTCGTGCGCTGCAGCGGCCGATGCCCGAACGGCCGTTCCGGGCGACCCGGCTGGGCACGCGGTCCACAGCTGG
>BADC01000589.1 GCA_000333435.1 Corynebacterium-like bacterium B27
ACCGGTCGTGCTGCACACCTCCTACCGTCAGGCCGGCGCGCTCCGTGCCCTGACCCGGCGGGTCACCGAGCGCATCGGCACGGCGGCAGCCGGTTCGCAGCGCCGCACGGTGGGGGCTGCACCGGATGGGGCGGACGCGGTGGGAGCGAACGGGGCGGCGGCCGGTGGCGCCCGCGGCCGGGTGCTGACGGTGCAGGCCGACTCGCGGGCCGCCGAAGTGGGCACCATCGCGCGCATCCTGCGCGAGCGCTTCCTCCTGCATGGCACCGATTGGTCGAGCATGGCCGTCGTGGTGCGTTCCGGCGCGCTCGTGCCGGCCCTCGCCCGCGGGCTGGCTCTGGCCGAGGTGCCGACGCGCACGCTCTCGGCCGTGCAGGCGTTGCGGGACGACTACGCGGCCCGGCACCTCGTGGAGGGCGTGGCGCTCGCCATCGGAGCAGCCGAGCTCACGCCCGAGGCGGTGAGCTCGGTCATCCTCGGGCCGCTCTGCGGCGTCGACGCGGTGGGGTTGCGTCGTCTCCGCTTGGCCCTCCGGCACGAGGAGCTGGCAGCGGGTGGCTCACGTCATTCCGACGAGTTGCTGCGTGAGGCCGTGCTGACGCCCGGGGTGCTCGTCACGATCGACTCGGCTCCGGCTCGCCGCGTGGCCACACTGGGCACGACGTTGCAGGCGCTGGCGCGCAGTCATGCCCGCGGCGCGAGCATCGAAGAGCTGCTCTGGGAGCTCTGGCAGCGCACGGGACTGGCCAAACGCTGGGGCGATCTCGCTGCCGGCACCGGCATCGTCGCCGACGAGGCGAACCGCAACCTCGACGGCGCGGTCGCCCTGTTCACCGCCGCGAAACGGTCGGTGGAACGGGAGCCCGAACGCCCGGCGGAGCTGTTCATCACCGAGTTCCTCACCGCGGAAGTGCCCGAAGACACTCTGTCGCCGCGCTCGCGCGGCGGATCGGTGCTCGTCACCACGCCGACGGGCGCCGTGGGCCTCGATGTCGCGGTGGTGGTCGTCGCAGGGCTGCAGGAGTCGGTCTGGCCGAACCTGCGGCAGCGCGGCTCGTTGCTGCACGCCCAGCGGTTGAGCGCGCTCGCCGACGCCGGAGCCGGTGCCGGCACCGGTCCCGGCTCGGGGGCCGACGCCGATCGGGCCGCAGGGCTGCCGGCGGACGACCCGCGTGCCGAGGTGCTCTCCGACGAGCTGCGCATGTTCGCGCTGGCGGTGTCGCGGTCGCGCGAGCTCACCGTGCTCAGTTGCGTCGCCAACGACGACGAGCAGCCGTCCCCGTTCTTCGGGCTGGCGCCCGACGCCGATCCGGTGCGTCCCGCACGGCATCCGCTCTCACTGCGCGGCCTGACCGGCCACCTGCGCCGCCGGGTTGCCGAAGAAGGGGATCCCCGGGCGGCGGCAGCGCTGGCGCGGCTGGCGGCCGAGGACGTGCCGGGAGCGCATCCGGCTGACTGGTACGGCCTGCTGCCCGCGTCCACCGACGAGCCGCTCGTCGACCCCGCCGATGAGGAGGCGGTGGTTCGCGTGTCACCCTCGCGCATCGAGGCGTTCGAGGAGTCGCCCCTGGTCTGGTTCATCGATCATGTCGCGGGTGGGTCGAAGGGCTTGGCCGCCGGCATCGGCACGATCGTGCACGCGGTGATGGAGCAGGCGGCGGCCGATCCGGAGTCGTCGCTCGACACCGAGGAGTTGTGGCGGGCAGCGGAGGAGCGCTGGCGCGAATTGCGTTTCGAGGCCCCCTGGATCGAGGAGCGCGAGAAGCGGGCGCTCCGCACCAAGCTCGACGGTCTGTCGGAGTACCTCCGGCACTTCTCGGCCGCCGACCACGAGCTCGTGGGCGCCGAGGCACCGTTCGCCTTCCGCCAGGGCCGGGCACAGGTGAACGGCTCGATCGACCGGGTCGAACGGCGTTCCGACGGCCGAGTGCTCGTGATCGACCTGAAAACCGGCAAGTACCCGGCGTCGATGCGCGATCTGCCCCGGCACGCCCAGCTGGCCAGCTATCAGTTGGCGCTTCGCAGCGGGTCCGTCGAAGGCGTCGACGCGGCGCCCGACCCCGAGACGCGCGCCAGTGGCGGCGGCGCGCCGGGGCAGGCGACGGATGCGGGTGGTGCGGCGCTGCTCTACGTCGCCAAGGGGG
>BADC01000588.1 GCA_000333435.1 Corynebacterium-like bacterium B27
GAGGCGGCCGATGCGGTCGCCGCGTTTGTACGCTCGCCGTGAAGGCGCCGTCGTGCGCTGGGGCATCGGTTGGCTATGATGCGGGAGGCGAAAGCCAAGGAGACGTCGCATAGTTCGGCCTAGTGCACCACCCTGCTAAGGTGGAGAACCCTTTATTGGGTTCCGTGGGTTCAAATCCCACCGTCTCCGCAGATCGCGACCTACTCAGATTCCTGCAGACAAGCGTTCGGTTGCACCGGCGAGATGGCAATGCTGGCGATTGCTGCGTCGGCGATGCGGTTTCGCGTGGCTGGGTCGATGCCGGCCTTCGCGAGTGCTTCAAGGCCGCGATGCGTGGTGACGATGAGACCGCCGAGAGCGCTCGCATCTGACTCCGGGTCGACGAGCCCGGCGCGCTGAGCCTGCTCGACGAGCCGCTGGCAGCTTTCGAGCAGAGTGCGGTAAGCGGCCAATGAGCGTGCAGCAATGGCGTCGTCCTCGGATGCGAGCTCGGCGGTGCCTTTGGAGAGGAGGCAGCCGAAACGGTCGGTGATCTCCGGCGAGTGCAGCCACTCCCGCAGCCGAAGCAGTGCTTCGTCTTCGGGGCCTTCAACACGGGCGGCAGCCATGGCATTAGCAGCAACGCCGGCGTCCGGGGCTTCGCCGCAGCCGCCCTCGCCACCCTTGGCGGCGTCGACATCGTCGTCAACAACGCCGGCGCTGCTCGCGCTCACCTCGAAGGCATCGCCTCCATCCCAGACGAGGAATGGATCGACGCTCTGAACCTCAATTACCTCTCCGCCGTCCGGCTCACCGGCGCCCTCCTGCCCGCCCTCCGCGAGGCTGGTGCCGGGAGCGCGGTGGTCAACATCTCCTCCGGTGCCGCCGTCACACCGCAGGGCCCGATGGCGCACTACGGCGCTGCGAAGGCAGCCCTCGCCGCTTACGGGAAGGCGCTCGCTTCTGAGCTCGCTCCTGCCGGCATCCGTGTCACGACGATCACCCCGGGCAATGTCTTGACTCCGGGCGCAGACGCGCTCCGTCAGACGATCGCAGACGCCATGGGCGTGCCGCTGGAGGCGACGACCGCGGGCATTCCCCTCGGCCGTCCCGGTGACCCGCGCGACATCGCCGAAGCGGTGGCGTACCTCGCCTCCGACCGCGCCCAGTGGGTCACCGGAGCGAACCTCGTCGTCGACGGCGGAGAACTCCCGACTTTCTAAGCGGCACTGCCCTCGCCACTCCCACCCCCGGTCGACTCGCTGGTCGACGAACTCTCGTTATTGGAGCACCCCGCGGCATCGGCGCAGGTAACGCCCGAGCGTCGTCAGGTGCGAGAACGGCGAACGCCACGGACGAGCACGCTTGCAGCTAGGTGTCGCGCCCGAGCTGCTCCCGATAGCCGTCGATCTTCCTGTTCAGAGCTTCCACGTGCGCCCGCGCAGCGTGCAGTCGCAGCGTGGCCTCATCGCGGTGCTTTTCCAGCAGCGCGAGCAGCGCGTGGATGTCGTCGCTGGTGCGGTACAGGTCGACATACTCGTGCATTTGCCGGATCGTCATGCCCGAGCCGCGCAGCATCATCAAACCCGATAGCCACGACATGTCGTCTTCGAAGTAACGACGACGATTGCGTGTGTCTCGACCCGGGCGGCTCAGGGTCAGGCCCTCCCGGTCGTAGTACCGGATCGTTGCGGGAGCCACCCGAGTTGCGTGGCGGCTTCGCCGATGGTCAACCCTGAACGCTGGCGACCGGGGTGCTGGGCATGGGC
>BADC01000587.1 GCA_000333435.1 Corynebacterium-like bacterium B27
CGACGCTCTGAAGTACCGCCCCAACTACGTGACCCTGATGGGCTGGGATGCCGACTCGAGCGCCGACGAGTTCGTCTACGAACGCCGGGATCTCATCGCCCAGGGCACGGCCGGCATGGGCTATGCCCTGACGCCGACGCGGATCGCGCTGCCGACCACGATCGCAGCCGGCTCGTCGTTCACGCTGTCGAGCGACTGGATCAACACCGCTCGCGGCCGTGCGTTCCGGGATGCCGACCTCACGGCCTACCTCACCGACACGAGCGGTGACACCGTCTGGTCCGGTGCCGACTCCTCGTTCGAGACCCACGACATCACTCTCGGGAGCCCGCAGAGCTTCACGTCGACCTACTCGGTTCCGGCTACCATCCCGCCGGGCACCTACGAACTGCGCATCGCCATCACCGATCCGTCGGGCCGATCCTCGGTCGCCATCGCCGCCCAGGGGAGCGACGAACTGAACCGGCTCCGGGTGGGAACCGTCACGGTCACCGGCTCGTCCACGCCCGCTCCGTCACGACCGTTCCTCGCTGAGGACTTCGAGACGGCGCCGAGCTGGTCGGCGCTGAGCGGCACCGGGAGCTTCGTCACCGGCACGAGCGCGCTCGCCGGCACGACGAGCGTTCAGGGTTCGACCGTGTCCGGGCAGGCGACCTTCCTCCGCACCGACAACGACCGCCTGCGCCTGCGCCCGTCCACCGGGTACACGGTGTCGTTCGAGCACGCCGTGACGGCGGCCGCGGGCGGGGCGCTGCAGCTCGTCGCACGCAGTCCCCGCCTCGGCTCGGGCGGGGATGTCGTCGTCGCCACGGTCACGCAGCCCGACGGCACGACGAGCGCGTCGTTCACGACGGGCGCCGCCGACGACTACCTGCTCGAATGGCGAACCACGGGTCAGGCGACCGCACGAGTCGACTCGATCGCCATCGTTCCCGCCTCCGCCCCCGGAGTCACGGGCCGGCCCGACACCGAGGGCTTCGAGTCCGGCAGCTTCGCCTCATCGAGCTATGTCGCGGCGTCGCCGGCCGGGACCATCACGTCGGCCGCGTCGGAGGTCGTCGCGGGAGGTTTCTCGGCCAAGGGGAGCACCACCTCGGCGGGTTACACCGAGTACCTCTACTCCGATCCCGCGAAGGTCGTGCTGAAGCCGCTGCGCGACTACGAAGTCAGCTACGACTACTTCGCGCACGACGCCGGAACCTTCTACTCGCTGGCGCGGTCAGCGGGCGGCGGCTCGAGCCTGGACAGGGGGTTCACCCAACGCGCCTTCGCCGCGGGCGACGTCGGATCGCAGACGTTCTCGTTCAGGACCGGAGATCGTTCGGACTACTTCCTCGTCTGGGGCATCCTGAACGGTGGAGACATCGCTGTCGACAACATCCGCGTGCGGGAACTCGACGTGATCCAGGCGGACTTCGAGTCCGGTTCGTTCGCCGGAAGCGGCTTCACGAACGGCTTCAACAACTACGGCACCATCACGAGCGGCAGCGATCGGGTCGCCGGTTCCTACTCCGTCTCGGGCGCGAACGACGGCAGTGTCGAGTGGTACGAGTTCCTCTACTCCGACCCCTCGGCCGTGAAACTCGACGGCGGAAAGCGCTACAAGATCGAGATCGCCTACCGCCAGCTGGAGGCCCCGCTCCCGGGCGGCGCCTACTACACCCTGGCCCGCACCCCCTCGGGCGGGAACGGCAACGACGTCGGATTCGTGCAGTGGTTCGACGAGCCGGAGACGATGGGCATGACGACCACGCGCACCTTCACCTACGACCTCGAGAACTACAGCGACTACTTCATCATCTTCGGTCTCCACAACGGCGGGAAGCTCAGCATCGACGACATCACCATCACCGAGTATTGACGGGCCGCCACGAGCTGGTTCACCCCGCTGGACGGACCGCCGCCGGGATGCGCTCGTCAGACCCGCGGATGACGAAGGCCACGCCGACGAAGGCCACGACGATCGCCGCGATCTCGATGAAGCCTCCGAGCGCGAACAGCGGACCGGGGGTGCCGTGACCCAGGCCGAACGTCGAGAAGTCCCAGAGGCCGTGCAGCACCATCGCCCAGACGAGGCTGCCGGTGACCCGGCGCAGGATGTAGAAGATGGTGCCGGCTCCGAATGCCAGGCCCACCTGCTGAAGGGTGGAGCCGACGGCTTGGCCCGACAGCGCGTTGACGAGGTGCATCAGCCCGAACAGAAGTGAGGTGAGAAACCAGACCCACCCCTCGGAGAGGCGGCTCCGAAGTCCCACGAGCAGGAGACCGCGGGTGGCCAACTCCTCGGTGAAGCCCACAAGGAGGAGCACGATCGACGCGGCGAAGAACGCTCCGTCGTATGAGCCCCAGTCGGTCGATGCGAGGTTGACGACGAGCGCGACGACCATGATCGCGGGTGCGACGATCGGCCAGGTGTGAGCGGCGCGACGTCGGTCGAACAACGCTGGTCGCCACCACCCGAGGAGCGTCGTCGTGATGGCCAGGAGGATCGCGCCGACGATGAGAGAGAGCCCGGCACCGAGGAACAGGTTCGTTCCGTTCGCGCCCAGCTCCGTGTAGGGGATTCCCGTGGCCTGTTGCACCGCGAAGACGACGGCCACGTAGCCGACGTAGATCACCAGCCCGATCCACACCCGAGGCTGAACCCTGTACCTGTCGGCGGTGTCGTGCGGCATGTCGATTCGCTCTCTGAGTCGGCGGATGCGAGTGACGGACCCGTCCTCGCACTCCGACACTACCGGATATCAAGACAAGTCTGAATGACTTTCGGGCAAGTCCGCCCTGGTTGAATGGGGAGGAGAGGCGAGACGCGAATGGATGCAGCGGCACTGAATCGAGCCATGGAGTTGTTGGGACGGTTCAACGACGACATGACAAGGATCGTCGACGGCGTGTTCGGCACCCGCTGGGCTGAGATCGAGGAGATTCTCGCCATCGTCGTCCTCATGGCCGGCGATCCCGTGCCGACGAGGAGCCTCGCCGAGGCGAGCGGACTGAGCCGGCGGGCCGTGTCGCGACTGGTGATCCGTCTGCGCTCGGAGGGGCTCGTCGACACGCGGCCAGCCCAGGACGACGGACGTGTGGTTGAGGTCGTCCTCACCGGAGCGGGCGACGAGCGCGCCCGGCTGCTGCGTCGATCGACGGCCGAGTTCTTCCGTCTCAGCCGGAATGTGGCCCGGGAGATCAGCTCGGGCTTGGGCGGGCAGGGCGCAGCCCCCACGGCGGGCTCCCCCGTGGACGCGATCGACCTGCTCCGCCGGGTCTGCGAAGCGGGTCTCGCACTCGTCCGATTCATGCCTGAGGCCGCCACCCAGGGCAAACTCGCTGCACGCCAACGTGCCGCACTCGTGCAGATCCTCGTTCAGGGCACGGTGCGACCGAACGACCTCACGCGCTCCCTGGATGTCTCACCGGCCGGAGCCGCCTACATCGTCGACCAGCTCTGCGCCAAGGGTTTCGTGTCACGCCGCCGCGAAGCCCTGCCGAGCGACAGGCGCGCCGTCGTTCTCGAAGCCACGGCGGAAGGCGCGCAGGCCGTCATGGCAGTGCTGCACGGGATCGCACACCAGAGCGCCGCACTGTCGGGCCTCTTCGCCGAGGTCGCGGCGTGGCGCGCTCCCTCGGGAGGGCCGGCGGAGGTCCTTCCGGCCGCCCACGACATGTCTCGCGATCCGTCAGCATCTCCTCGTTCTGCTGCTGGGTGGTGAGCGCTGGGCTACCCCTCGGGCGCGACGTACTGGTGGAAGTCCACCAGGAAACGGGGTGGCGTGGAGCTATCCCATTCGACGTGGCTGCGCCCTCGACCGTCAGTGAAGGATCACACCGAGCTCGCGCGGGATGAAGGGTGAATCAGCGAGACGATCCCACGAGAACGGCGGCTCGGGAACCAGCGCATAACTGATCCACACGCTGCCTACTGCGGCTGCCGCGAGACCGACGGTGAAGGGCGCCAAGCTCAGCAGGGACGCCGCCCGCCGCTGCCCGGACTCAGCGCGGGCGATCATGCCGATCTGCGCGCCGATGAAGCACCCCAGCACCGCGAACGCGACGACCACACCCACGGACCAGGGAGACAGCAGCACCCCGCACGCCTGTCCCGACACCCGGCACACCGCGGCGAGAGAGGGCGGCTCGAGCGCCGAGAGGAAGAGCACGAACGAGGCAGCGGCCCAGACGACGACGCTCGCGCTCAGCAGCACAACCGTCCTCGCGGTGAGGGTGCCGACGGAACCACCAGGCTGCAGCTGCGTGATGCCGCCCCCGCGATCGGCCGTCGAGAGAAGCGGTACGTCATCGGACGGTGTCCACTGCTCCACAGGACCCCCTTCAGCCCGGCGCTTCGCCCCTCACCCTATCGGCCCGCTCACGCGTCACAGCCAGTGGTTGCGCTTGAAGACCTTGTAGAGCAGCACGGCCATCACCACCATCCCGGCGAGCGCCGCCGGGTAACCCCACACCCAGTGCAGCTCGGGCATGTAGTCGAAGTTCATGCCGTAGATCGCGGCGATCAAGCTCGGCGCGAACAGGATGGCCGCCCACGCCGAGATCTTCTTCACCTCGTCGCCCTGCTTGATGCTCGCCTCGGAGAGCTTCCGGGTGTCCTCGGCGAGCGTGAGGTTCGCCTCCGAGATGCGGCGCATCTCCTCGTTCTGCTGCTGAGTGGTGAGCGTCGAATGCACGGTGAGCGCGTTCTGCAGCGTCGCCCTGAACCCGTCGGCGTGCCCGACGATGGCGAGCACGTGGTCGAGCACGTCGCGAAGGCCCCGCTGCACCTCGAGATCGACCCGGTACTTCTCGGCACCGCGCAACAGACCCTCGAGCATCACGGCGAGCGGATGCACGGCGCGCTGAAAATCCATCACCTCACCGATCAGGTCGTAGATGCGCCGCGACACGTCGAGGTCGCCGCCGAACAGCTGCTTCTCGATCTCGTCGATGTCGTTCTGCAGGCCCGACACCACCGGCCAGTACTCGTCGACCACCTCGTCGAGGATGGCGTAGAGCACCGCTTCAGGCCCGAGCGCGAGCAGCTCGGGGTTGCCTTCGAGCCGGTGCCGCACCGCGCCGAGGTTCGGCGACTCGGCGTGCCGAACCGTCACCACGAAGCCCGGGCCGATGAACACGTGCACCTCGCCGAACTCCACCTCCTCGGCGGCGTCGAGGTAGCGCGCGGGGCGCAGCACCACGAAGAGGGTGTCGCCGTACCGCTCGAGCTTGGCGCGCTGGTGCCCGATGAGCGCGTCCTCGATCGCGAGGTGATGCAGCCCGAACTCGGTCTCGATGGAGTGGATCTCCCGCGCATCCGGCCGGTAGAGCCCGATCCAGGCCATGCCGCCGAGTCGGCGCATGAGCTCGTAGGTCTCGTCGAGGCTCTTCGGGTCGTCGGTGCGGTGGCCGGCGACGTACACCGCGTTGTCGATGAGGGGCATGGATGCCGACCATACGACCGGTCGGTGAACGGATGGTGACAGGCGCGCCGCGGGCAGGCATCCGGCGGCGCGCCGCATCGTTGCGGGCTAGGTCGTGACAGGCTGCCGGTTGGCGAGCACCGGATGCGGCACCGCACGATAGGCCGCCACGCAGGTGAAGGCGAGCCACGCCCAGCCGGCGACCACCGCCACCCAGAGGAGAGCCACGCCCGCCGGCCCGGCCGAGAGCGCCCCGCCCGCCACGAACGCGACGATGACGAGGATGCCCGCCACCAGCGACCACGCCGCGCCCGATCGCGACCTGCGACGGCGGAACCAGCCCGACGCGACGATCGCCGCGACCCCGAGCGCGACGAACCCGATGCCGCCGAACGCGAGATGCAGGATGCCGCCGACCGTGGCCGTGCCGCTGCCCGGCCGGTCGGGCGCCGCGAAGGCGCTCAGCACCAGCCCGAGACCATAGGCCCCGACCAGAACCGCGGCCGTGCGCGACCAGCCCGGCGTGCGCCACAATCCGACAGCGGCGACCACCGTCATGAGGCCCGCGAGCACGAGATTGAGTGCCTGCAGCCAGCCGGCATCGCCGAGCAACAGGAGGCTCAGCGCGTCACGCCCGAGGTCGAAGCCGGGCCGCGTGAGGGCGAGGATGAGCCCGAAGACGAGGTAGAACGGGCCGGCCACGACGCCCCAGCCGAGCATCGAGCGGGTGACGGCTGCAGCACGGTCGAATCCGGTGGTGGTGGCTGCGGTCATGTCGACTCCTTCATGCACTGTCGGGTACAGTAATGCACTCATCAGTGCACTTCTTGTCAGTGCATAATGGCAGCATGCGCGGCACGACGGCAAGAGGGAGCGCGGCTCCGGCCGCACCCGAGCGCGCCGACCCTCGAGTGGTTCGCTCGCGCGAGCTCGTCCTCGACGCGGCGCGCGGCGAATTCCTCGCGCACGGGTACCTGGCGGCGACGGTGGACGGCATCGCCGAGGCGGCGGGCGTGGCCAAACGCACCGTGTACAACCTGTTCGCCAGCAAGGACGAACTGTTCCGGGCGGTCATCGGCCGCGCCACCGACACGGCCGAGCGGTTCGTGGCCGAGCGGGTGGAGGCGCCGGTGGGGGTGCGGCCGGTCGAGGAGGAGATCCGCGACTTCGCCGTCGCCCACGCGCGCGCCGTGGTCACGCCGCAGGTCGTCGCGACGCGACGACTGCTGATCGGGGAGGCACAGCGCTTTCCGGAGCTCGCGGCCGAGTACTTCGAGCGGGTGCCGCGCGCGGTGATCGTCATCACAATAATTCGTTTGACTCGATGACAGGGTGAGCGCATCCTGGGGTCATGTCCACCACCGCATCCATCCCGATCACCACATCCCTCCCCGCGCTCCGCGGCCCGCTCCGCCTCCCGCACCAGGCCGCGTTCTGGGTGACCGCGGTGGCCTTCTTCGTGATGATGGCGTTCAACACCGTGCCCACCCCGCTCTACGCGCTCTACCAGCAGCGCGACGGGTTCCCGACGGTGGTCGTCACCGTGGTGTTCGCCGCCTACTCCATTGGCGTGATGCTCGCGCTGTACCTCGCCGGTCATATCAGCGACCGGGTCGGGCGGCGCCGCGTCATCCTCTCGGCGGTGGTGATCGAGGTCGTGGCGGCCGTACTCTTCCTCGTCTGGACCGACCCGGCCGGCCTCATCGTCGCGCGGTTCGTGGCCGGGCTCGGCATCGGGGTGCTCACGGCCACCGCCACCGCGCACCTCGCCGACCTGCGGCGCATCGCGCGACCGGGCGCCGGCATCGGCATGGCGGCGACCATTGCGGGGGTGGCGAACATGGGCGGTCTCGCCCTCGGCCCGCTCATCGGCGGCGTCTTCGCCGAATGGGTGCCGATGCCGCTCGTCGCCCCCTACCTCGCCTTCCTCGCCGCGCTCGTGGCGGTCGGCTTCGCCTACGCCTTCGTGCCGGAGACGGTCGACACGGCGCGCCCGCATCCGCCCTACCGGCCGCAGCGCGTGCGCGTGCCGCGGGAGAGCCGCGGCGCCTACTGGGCGGCGGGCATCGGCGGGTTCGTCGCCTTCGCCATCACGGGCCTGTTCGGCTCGGTGGCGCCGACCTTCCTCGCGCAGCTGCTGCACCAGAGCGACCGCTTCGTCGCCGGCCTCGTCGCCTTCTCGGTGTTCGGGGCGGCGGCACTCGCGCAGGTGGTGTTCGCCCGGCTGTCGACGCGGGCGCAGCTGATGCTCGGCGTGATCACCATCGTGGCCGGGCTGGCCGCGCTCGGCGCAGCCGATCTCACCGCCTCCGCCGTGCTCTTCGTGGGCGGCGGTGTCGTGGCGGGCGCCGGCGTGGGCCTGGTGTTCCGCGGGGCCCTCGCGACGGCGGGCGCGCTCTCGGGCGACGGCAACCGCAGCGAGGTGACCTCGGGCATCTTCCTGCTGTCGTTCGCCGGGATGACCGCGGTGCCGCTCCTCATCGGCGTCGCGCTGCTCGCGCTCCCGCTGGTGCCGGTGCTGCTCGGCGCGGTGGTGGCGATGCTCGCCCTCATCCTCTGGGCGGGCCCGCGGATGCTCCGGGCGACCGTTCCGGCACGGTGATCGCCCTCCTGCCGACCGGCGCGCCGACCGCCCGCGGCGGATTCACCCTAACGGGGACTGTGTGCTCCGCGGCCGGTGCTTGAGGCTTCATAACGACCCTCACGCACCGACCAGCACTGGAGCGCACGATGCCCGCACGCCGCCCGTCCCTCATCCGGCGACTGATCACGGGCGTGGTGGCTGCGGCCACCGTGGCCTCGGTGATCGCCCTGGCGCCCGCGGTCGCGCACGCCGCCCCTGCACCCGCCGCCGAGCCCGCCCCGGCCGCCGGTGCCGGCGCATCCGGACCGCAGCTCACCGGCGCCTGGGGGCAGGATCTCGTGTTCGAGCAGGCGGCCCAGCCGATCGGCCCGCGCCAGCTGCACTACCGGCTCAGCCCGCAGCCCGACGGCTCGGTCATGTTCATCACCGACGGTGCGTGTCTCGACAGCGAAGGTCCCTTCTCGATAGCGAAGAAGGGCCTGATCGCGCCATGGGACTGCCGCGACGTGCCATCGCAGAAGTTCTACATCGTGCCGCAGAACCACACCCCGCACTCGGCGCCGCACATGAGCCGCGGCGACCAGTACTTCTACATCGTCAGCGCCGCGACGAACCAGTGCATCTGGAGCGCCGTCGGCGGCCTCAACTTCACGGGCGAGCTCGAGAGCCAGTCGCCGCGACTGCTGCCGTGCTCGGAGGGCGATGTCGGCCAGGAGTTCCGCATCTACGACGAGCAGCCGAACCCCGACGGCGTCTACAACGAGTGGCAGAACCTGCTCAACCAGGCCGTCATCTACGCCACGAACCACTGCGCCGCCGACTACGCCAGCTGCGAGGTCTCGTCGCCCAACGCCCCCACGCCGAACGGCTGGTACCGCCCGAACGACGACGCCGTCGGTGCGTTCGGCACGCTCAGCACGCAGAGCCTCGGCTGCGGCGTGGGCACCACCATCAACGGCGTCACCTACAGCCCGACCGTCACGAACAACACGCTCGACAACCAGACGAAGACCGTCGGGGCGCAACTGTCGCTCACGAAGTCGACCCAGGTCACCGAGACCCTCGGCTACACCTTCTCGCTCGAGACCAGCGGGGGACTGAAGGATGTCTGGGGCGTCAAGGTGACGAACGGATTCAGCTACAACCACCAGGCCGTGAAGGGCAGCTCCACGACCGAGAGCACCTCCGACACGATCAGCTCCACCGTGCGCCCCGGCGACACGCTCATGGCTACCTGGTCGGGGAGCGTCTACAACATCACGGGCACGTGGAAGTTCGGTGAGAACATCCCTGTTCTCGACCCGGCGAACCGCACGCTCCGGTGGACGATGCCCGCCACCAGCAGCTACCCGGTCACGGTCGACAACCAGGCGATCGCCCACCTCTCCTCGGTGACCTCGCGCTACCCGAAGAACTGCGACGCGTCGGCGCCGGCCGCCCAGCACCCCGGGTCGGTCACCGCCATCACCACCGCCGACGGCTTCTGCACCGCGCCGGTGAGCACCCCGGCCACCGTCTCCACGGGTACCACGCTGAAGGCCTGCCCCGGCGAGTGGGACGTGCCGGTGGGCAAGGGCTCCTCCGACACGAACTTCATCTACCAGTGGTACGTGGTGGGCCCGGACGGCACGGCGCGGCAGAACATCGAGGGGGCGACCGGGTCGACCTTCACGGTGCAGCCCTCCACCTACAGCGCCGCCACACCGAACCTCGGCGTCGCCATCTTCGACGCGGGCAACCCCGACCGCCTCGAGTCGCGCCCGGCGGTCGTCGCGCCCGTCAAGGTGATCGTCAACCCGCCCGCGCTCGGTGACCCGGTCGACATCGCCACGAACTTCGTCGGCTCGGTCGACGACGCGCAGACCGGCGCGCCGTACTCGGCGCCGCTGGTGGCGCATCCGGGTTCCGACCTGCACCTCAGCTGGTCGGCGCTGCCGGACGGGCTCAGCATCTCGGCCGACGGTGTGCTCTCCGGCACGCCGACCGCGCCCGGAGCGTACGACATCGAGATCACCGACACCCCGGCTGCCGGACCGGTACAGACCCAGACCGTGCAGTTGCTCGTCTACGACCCGCAGGCCGTGTTCCGCGACGACGCCCAGCTGACCGCGACGGTGGGCACCCCGTTCGCCGAGGCGCTCGTGCCGGTCGTGCCGACGGGTCTGTCGCTCGTCATCACCGACGGCGCACTGCCCGACGGCCTCGCGTTCGACGGAGCAACGGGCGAGCTGACCGGAACACCCACCGTCGCCGGCACCTCCACCATCACGGTGCAGGATGCCGATGCCCCGGGCACCTACGGCGTCGTCACGATCGTGGTCGGAACGGTGGCGCCGGCGTTCGCGGGCACCGCGCTCCCGGCCGGCAAGGTCGGGGCGGCCTACCAGGCGTCCGCGGTCGCATCCGCCGGCACCGGGTCGCTGTTCGCGCTCGCGGCGCAATCGGCGGTGCTGCCCGACGGGCTCAGCCTGAACGCCGACACCGGCGCGATCACCGGCACGCCGACGGCGGCGGCGAACGTCGCCATCGAGGTCGTCGACCTGGCCAACCCGGGCCCCAGCTACACCGCGACCCTCGTGGTCGCGGCCGCCGACGGTACGGTGCCCGCCGGCACGCCGGGCGCGCTCGCCGCGACGGGCTCAGCGGCGGGTGGGATGCTCGCGCTCGCCGCCCTCCTCGCGGCCGCCGGCGCCCTCGCCCTCGTCCTCCGCAGGCGCCGCGTGCGGCACTGATCCCAGCGGCCGCCGCGGCCCGGAACGCTCGGCCGGTTGGACGTGTGCTAGGCCACCGGACGCCGGGCCGCTGTCCGCGACGCGCGGCGGCGACGGCGGGCTCAGGCGGCCAGCAGGGCGTCGAGGCGCTCGTAGCCCTCGACGACCCCGCGCTCCATGCCGTTCGCGATCATCGAGTCACGTGACTCCACGCTCGGGAACACGCTCCACCCGGTCACGCGGCAGCGACCATTGCCGAGGTCGTCGAAACGGGCCGTCTCGAGCGACACGAAGTCGGGCATCCCTTCCCACTCGAAGGTCTGGATGATCAGCTCGTTCGGCCGGGCCTTGTGCACGACGCCGTTGAAGGCGAACTCGTCGCCGTCGGCGTTGGTGTGCACGTAGCGGTAGCAGCCGCCGGTGCGCAGCGCGAACTCGTCGATGCGCACGTCGTAGCCGTTCGGCCCGTTCCACTGCCGCACCAGCTCGGGGTCGGCGTAGGCGTTGTAGACGGCTTCGACCGGCGCATCGAACTCGCGCACGATCTCGATGAACGGGAGCCCTTCGGGTGCCGTGATGGTGACGGGGTTCGTCATGATTCCTTCTCCTTCTGTGTCTGAAGCAGCGCGTCCAAGCGCCGGAACTGCTGTTCGTGGGCGATGCGGTAGCCGTCGATCCAGCCGGTGAGCTCCTCGAGCGCGGCCGGCGCGAGGTGCACCGGCCGGCGCTGGGCGTCGCGGCTGCGCGTCACGAGCCCCGCGGTCTCGAGCACCTGCACGTGCTTCGACACCGCCTGCACCGAGATGGCGAACGGCTCGGCCAGTTCGTTCACCGTGGCCGGGCCCCGGCTGAGGCGCGCGATCATCGCCCGCCGAACGGGGTCGGCCAGGGCCATGAACGCCCGGTCGAGTCGATCGTCACTCATGATCAACCAATGTTTTTATCAACGACATGGTTGAATAGTAGAGCGCAGCGGATGTCGCGTCAACACCTTTCCCGATGGGACTCTCAGTTTCATACGCCAACATGGAAGGTCCGCATTCGCCCGCCTCGCTCCCCGTCAGTCTCCCGACATCATGAAGAAGCCGATCGCCCGCCATCCGATCGCCCGTCACGGGCGGCTGAAGTCGACGCATCCGCTCGCCCTCGTGGCGCAGTACCTGGGGGTCGCCCTCGCCGTGCTGCTCGTCAGCGGCGCCGCCTTCGCGGGGATCGCGACCTGGACCGTGTCGAGCGACGTGCAGACCGTCGAGCTCGCCGGGGAGACGGCCGGCCCGTTGCCGCAGATCTCGGCGATCGACGGCGGCGTGAACCTGCTGCTGGTGGGCAGCGACAGCCGGCAAGGCCAAGGCGACGCGTACGGCGAGACCGAGGGCAACCTCAACGACGTCACGATGCTGATGCACATCGCGCAGGACCACTCGAGCGCCACCGTCGTGAGTTTTCCGCGCGACCTGGTGGTGCCCATCCCCTCGTGTCCCAATCCGGACGGCGGCTCGTTCGACGCGATGAGCGCGCAGCCCATCAACGTCACGCTCTCCTACGGCGGCCTGCCGTGCACCGTGCTCACGGTGGAGTCGCTGACGGGGCTCAGCATCCCGTTCGCGGCAGAGGTGCAGTTCAACGGCGTGATCGAGATGTCGAACGCGGTGGGCGGGGTGCCGGTGTGCGTGGTGGACCCGATCGACGACGAGTACACCGGTGTGCTGCTCGAGCCGGGCACGCACATGCTGCAGGGGGCGGATGCGCTGGGCTTCCTGCGCACCCGCCACGGTGTGGGCGACGGCAGCGACCTCGGGCGCATCTCGTCGCAGCAGGTGTTCCTGTCGTCGCTCGTGCGCACGATGAAATCGAGTGCGACCCTGTCGGACTTCGGCAAGCTCTACGGCCTGGCCCGCGCCGCCGCCGGCAACATGGTGCTCTCGCAGAGCCTCGCGTCGCCGGACACGCTGGTGTCGATCGCGCTGGCACTGAAGGACATCGACCTCGACCGGGTCACGTTCGTGGCCTACCCCGGTGCGACGGGCGGAAGCGGTGAGTATGCGGGCAAGGTCGAGCCGCTCTACGACGACGCGGCGGTGCTGTTCTCGGCCATCGCGGCCGACCACGCGGTGGTCACCGCCGATCCGGCGAACACCGGTGTCGGGGCGGTGGTCGACCCGTCGGCGCCGCCCACCGCGACCGCGACGCCGGACGGAGCGGGAGCCGGCTCCGCCGCGGCGGGCGACGTGGCCGGCGCCGCCGGGGGTGCGACACAGGGCACGGATGTCGCGAACACCCCCACCGCCCTGCCACAATCGATCACGGGTCAAACTGCAGCGGAGTACACCTGCTCGAAGGGGAACGACTATTAGCCGATCGTCGCGCGCCACCACGCCAGTCGCCAGGCACGGTCGTCAGAAGTCGTCGCATCCGCTCTGGGCCGTGGCGACCTTCCTCGTCGCCACGGTGGCGGTGCTCGCGGTGAGCGGGGTGTCGATCGCGGCATATGCGGCGTGGGACGTGACGAGTTCGATCACCACGGTCTCGCTCGTCTCCGACGAGGCCGCCGCCGAACCGGGCGCCCCGCCGCCCCCGGAGATCTCGGCGATCGACGGCGGGGTGAACCTGCTGCTCGTCGGCAGCGACAGCCGCACCGGCCAGGGCGACGCCTACGGTGAAGACGAGGGCGGCGAGCTCAACGACGTCACGATGCTGCTGCACATCTCGCAGGACCATACGAATGCCACCGTGGTGAGCTTCCCGCGCGACCTCGTGGTCGACATTCCCGACTGCCCGGGCGGTGGCGGGTACACCGCGCCGATCAACGAGTCGCTCTCGCAGGGCGGTCTGGCGTGCACGGTGCTGACGGTGGAGAGCCTGTCGGGGCTCAGCATCCCGTTCGCGGCCGAGATCCAGTTCAACGGCGTGATCGAGATGTCGAACGCCCTCGGCGGCGTGCCGGTGTGCGTCTCGGAGCTCATCGACGACCCGTACACGGGTGTGTACCTCGAGCCCGGCACCGCGTCGCTGAAGGGGGCGGATGCGCTCGGCTTCCTGCGCACCCGCCACGGCGTGGGCGACGGCAGCGACCTCGGGCGCATCTCGTCGCAGCAGGTGTTCCTCTCGTCGCTCGTGCGCACCATCAAGTCCGACTCGACGCTCACCGACTTCGGCAAGCTCTACGGCCTCGCGAAGGCGGCGGCGAGCAACATGACGCTGTCCGACCGGCTCGCCTCGCCCGACACGATGGTGTCGATCGCGCTGTCGCTGAAGGACATGGACCTGTCGAAGGTGACCTTCGTGGCCTACCCGAGCTACTACGCCGACTGGGTGCCCGCGGGCAAGGTCGCGCCCGACACCGACTCGGCGGCGGTGCTCTTTGCGGCCATCCAGGCCGACCAGCCGGTGGCGGTGGCGGCCCCGGGCGGCATCGCGTCGGTGCTCGACCCGAACGCACCCGTGGCCCCAGCGGCCCCGACCGCGACCACCGCGCCGGCCGACCCGTCGGCGCCGGTCGACCCCTCCGCTCCCGTCGATCCGTCGGCCCCGGTCGAGCCGGCGGCGCCCGAGCCCGGCTCGGTCAACGCGGCAGGCTCCACGGTGCTCCCCTCGAACGTGAAGGGCCAGACCGCGGCTGACTACACCTGCTCGGTCGGCAACGACTGACCCCGCCGCCCACCCGGCGCACCTCGGTGGTGGGTACCGTGGAGTGGTGAGCACCGAACTGCTGTGGACAGGCCCCGAGTCCGGGCCGGTGCTCGTGCTCGCGCACGGCGCGGGTGCCGCCATGGACTCGGCGTGGATGAACCGCGTCTGCGACCTGCTGGCCGAGCGCGGCATCCGTACCGCCCGTTTCGAGTTCGCGTACATGGCCGCGCGGCGCTCCGGCACGCGGCGGCCTGCTCCCCGGGCCGATCTCGTTCTGGCTGAGTACCGCGACGCCGTCGCGGTGGTCGTCGCCGAAGCGGGCGCGCCGGTCGCGATCGGCGGCAAGTCGTTCGGCGGTCGCGTGGCGAGCATGGTCGCCGACGAGCTGTACGACGAGGGTCTCGTGTCGGCGCTGGTCTGCCTCGGCTACCCCTTCCATCCGCCCGGCCGGCCGGAGCGGCTGCGCACCGAGCACCTCGCGGCGCTCCGCGTGCCGACCCTCATCTGCCAGGGCACGCGTGACCCGTTCGGAACCGAGGGCGAGGTCGCGGGGTATGCCTAGTCGCCGGCCATCCGCATCC
>BADC01000586.1 GCA_000333435.1 Corynebacterium-like bacterium B27
CACCGCCGAATTGGGCTACGTGCCGGGCGACGTGAACCTCTGGCCGAACATCTCCGGCGGCGAGGCGATCGATCTCATCAGCCGGCTCCGCGGCGGCACGCTCGACCGAGCGGCCTACGCCGCCCGCAAACAGCGTCTCGTCGAGGCGTTCCAGTTCGACCCCACGAAGAAAGGGCGCGCCTACTCGAAGGGCAACCGGCAGAAGGTCGCCCTCATCGCGGCCTTCGCCACGCGCGCCGACCTCCTCATCCTCGACGAGCCCACGAGCGGGCTCGACCCGCTGATGGAGTCGGTCTTCGCCGAAGAGATCCACCGCGCGGCCGGCGACGGCACCACCGTGCTGCTGTCGAGCCACATCCTCTCCGAGGTCGAGCAGCTCTGCGACCGCGTCACGATCATCCGCTCCGGCGTCACCGCCGAGACCGGCACCCTCGCCGAACTGCGCCATCTCACCCGCACCGAGGTCTCCTTCGCGGCCGAGGGAGTGACGGATGCCCAACTCGCGTCCATCCCGGATGCGCACGACCTCCAGGCCCGTGACGCCCGCGTGCACTTCACGGTCGACAGTGACCGCCTCGCCCCCGTGCTGACCGCACTCGGTGGCCTGGACGTGCACGGTGTGACGATCGCGCCACCCTCGCTCGAAGAACTGTTCCTGCGTCACTACGGCGTCGCCGCCGACGCAGCCCGTTCATGAGCGCGCTCGTCGCGCTGCTCGGGCAGCGCATCCGTCGTGACCGCCTCCAGCTGATCTTCTGGATCGGCGGCACCGCCCTGCTGGCGCTCTTCACGGCCACGGCGGTCGCCACCACGTACGGCGACGCCGCGGAGCGGGACCAGATCCTCGCGCTCGCCATTCAGAGTCCCGCCATCCTCATCCTCCGCGGGCTTCCGCAGGGTGGTGGTCTCGACGCGTTCGTGTTCTTCGAGATCTTCACCTACCTCGCCCTGCTCGCGGGCCTCATGAGCACCTTCCTCGCCGTGCGGCACAGTCGCGCCGAGGAGGAATCGGGGCGCGCCGACCTCATCGGCTCCACCCCGGTCGGCCGTGTACTGCCGACGGTGGCGACGCTCGTGCACGGCATCGGCGCGAACATCTTGCTCGGGCTCGGGGTGGTCGCCGGGTTCGTGGCCGGCGGCATGGCCGTCGACGGGTCGTTCGTCGCGGGAGTGGCCACGACGGCGACCGGTGTCGCCTTCCTCGCGGTCGGGCTGCTCGTGGCCCAGTTCCTCCGCACCTCGCGCGGCGCCAACGGGGTCTCGGTCGCACTGGTCGGAATCGCCTTCCTGCTGCGCGGTGTCGGCGACGCGCTCGGCACCCAGACCGGCCCGCTCGCGATGGCGAGTGCGTGGCCGAGCTGGCTCTCGCCGATCGGCTGGGCCCAGCACACCGCGGCGTACAGCGGGAACTCGCTCGCGCCGTTGCTGCTGAGTGCCGGACTCGCGGTGGGCTGCCTGATCGGGGTCTTCGGGCTGCAGAGCGTGCGCGACAGCGGGGCGAGCCTGCTGCCGGAGCGGCGGGGGCGGGCATCCGCTCGGCCCCTGCTCGCCGGCGCGTTCGGGCTGGCCTGGCGGCTGCAGTGGGGCACGGTCGTGGCGTGGGCCGTGGGCGGCGCCGCGTTCGGCCTGCTCGCCGGTTCGCTCTCGTCGCTCGTGCAGCAGGCGGCGGCGAGCGATCCGTCGATCGAGCACTCCCTCGAAGCCGTCGTGGGTGGCGCCGGGTCGGTGACGCAGACGCTGGTGGCCGCCATGTTCGGCTTCGTCGGGGTGCTGGCGGCCGCCTGCGCGACCCAGGCGGTGATCCGGATGCGCCAGGAGGAGTCGCTCGGCACGGCCGAACTGCTGCTCGCCACGCCGGTGTCGCGGGTGCGCTGGCTGGTCGACTACCTCGTGGTCGGCGCTCTCGCCATCGTGATCGTGCTGGCCGTGGCGGCCGGCGCCGGAGTGCTCGGTCTCGCGGCCTCCGGCGATTCATCGGTCGGCGCGGGCGACGTGATCGCGACCGCGCTGGCCCAGGTGCCGGCGGCGCTGGTCTATCTCGGCGTGGTGGCTCTGCTGTTCGTGCTGGTGCCGAAGGCGACCATCGGGGCCGGCTGGGCGTTCGTGGCAGCGGGCGTCGTGGTGGGAGAGTTCGGCGGCCTGATCGGCTTGCCGGAGTGGTTGCGCGACGTCTCGCCGTTCACGCACACGCCGGTCGTCACGGGTGCGGCCACCGATTGGAGCGGGGGTCTGTGGCTGGCGGCCGTGGCGGTGGTGGCGATCGCCGCATCCGTCGCGCTCATGCGGCGCCGCGAAGTGGGCACGGCCTGAGCGGGAGTGCGAGGCTGAGGGGATGGCGAGAGACGAAGCGGCAGTGCGGGCGGCGGTCGAGAAGACGGCCGCGGTGCTCTCGGCGGCAGGGTTCCCCAAGATGGCGGCGCGGGTGCTGATGACCCTGCTCGTGGCCGACCGGGGCGGGCTCACCGCCGCCGAACTCGGCGAGACGATGGGGGTGAGTGCCGCTGCCGTCTCGGGCGCGGTGCGCTACCTGCAGAACCTCGGCGTCGCGCACCGGGTCGCGCAGCCCGGCAGCCGTCGTGACCGGTACGAGCTGGTCGACGATGCGTGGTACACGACGTCGCTGAAGAACAGTCCGCTCTACGCGACGCTCGCGGGTCTCGCTGAGTCGCTGCTCGACGCCTTGGGCGCGACCGAGTCGGCGGCAGCCGTGCGGGCGCGCGACATGGCCGACTTCTACCGCTTTCTCGAGGTGCGCATGCCGGCGCTGCTCGAGGAGTGGGAGACCGAACGCCGCCCCTGACCAGTCGGCTGCGCCCGAGGCGCGATCGTGCGGCGGATGCGCGGCCCGCGTTAAGCAGAGGATGCGACGTCACCCACGTGACGTCGCATCCATCCCCCCGCCCCAGTCAGACGAGAAGCCGCAACCGGTCCCGAATCCGGTTGCAACTTGAGACTCCAATATTGCACACCCAACCGCACTTCGACAAGTGCCGAATTCGGGTCATAGCCCGGCCAACGCGCCCAGGCGCTTCTTGAGCTCCGGTTCCGGCTCGGCCCGATGAGCCGCGAGCACGGCCACGTGAGCCTCGCTCGGCCAGGCCTCGCGCGGCCACGACTCCAGGGTGCGCACGGTCAGCGACCGAACACGCACCACCTGATTCACCAGCCCGAGCCGAAGAGCATCCCAGCCGAGGCCCGGGAAGCGCCCGAGATCGGCAACG